>NZ_JAWPOJ010000349.1:0-1140 GCF_033344235.1 Vibrio sp. Vb1554
GTTAATACCATCACCAACCATCGCAACCGTGTGCTCAGTAGAAAGTTGTTCCACATAACGCACTTTATCGGCAGGCAACAAGCTCGCTTTGTAATCCAAACCAATTTGATGGGCTATCGCTTCTGCACTGCGTGGGTTGTCCCCCGTCAACATCACAGAACTCACACCCAACATTTTCAGAGTGGCGATTGCCTGTTGAGCATCTTGACGAAGAGTATCTTGCCACGCGATCACGCCAATAACTTCGTAATCGTGACGAACGATAACCACGGTTTTGCCTTGTTCTTCCAGTTCAATAACACGTTGTTCAACTTTCGAAGAAACAGGGAAGTCCGCTTTTGATGGTGCAATAACTTGCACTAATTTACCGTTCACCAAACCTGTTACACCAGAGCCGACTTGAGCAGTTTTATCACTTGCCTCAGGAATCGAAACGCCTTGTTCTTCAGCCCGCTTCACTAATGAAACCGCTAAAGGATGGCTTGACCCCATCTCGATAGAAGCCGTTAAACTCAGTAGCGTTTCTTCTGTTACATCATAACTCACCACGTCTGTTACTTGCGGTTTACCTTGTGTCAACGTGCCTGTTTTATCAAACGCGACCGACTCCACTTTGCCAAGCAACTCAAGTGCTGCCCCACCTTTGATCAATGCACCACGGCGTGCCGCAGCAGCCAGACCCGACGTAATCGCAGCAGGCGTTGAAATAACCAAGGCACAAGGACAAGCGATTAAGAGCAATGCCAAACCACGGTACACCCATGTTTCCCAAGGTTGAGCGAACAGTAATGGTGGCGTAACGATAACGGCAAGAGACACCAGCATCATAAGTGGCGTGTACCAGCGACTAAATTTATCGAGGAATCGTTCTAACGGCGCTTTGCGCGATTCAGCTTCTTCAATCAAATGAAGGATGCGGTCAATGGCATTTTCACCTTGGCGGGAGGTCACTTGCACCTGCACTACTTTATCGACTACCACAGCCCCCGCCATGATTTTCCCGCCTTCTTCATGCTCAACAGGAACTGATTCACCGGTCAATGCACTTTCATCAAAGCTGGCTAACGTCGTCATCAATACACCATCAGCTGGCAAACGACCGCCAGGTGCCACTTCAATGACGTCCCCAGGTTGAAGCTG
>NZ_JAWPOJ010000350.1:0-1139 GCF_033344235.1 Vibrio sp. Vb1554
GCCTTAGGTTACGCTCGTAAACGGGCGATGGGCACATTGCTAGGCGTGACCTTTGGTATCGTCGGGCAGCTCATTTTGTATGATTGGTCAGATACTTTGCTGTTTATTGTGCCGTTACTTTGGATTGGCGCGATGATATTCAGTTACATGCATGTGAAAGAATCCAGTGGTTCAGGTGCTGGCTTTGGCGGCCTCACTACTTTAGGGATCTTATTCGGACAGTATCTCACGCCCGATGGTGACCTGATTTTTAGTGCTTTGTATCGAGTCAGCAGCATACTGTTTGCCATCGTGGTCACTTTGCTTGTTACTTATGCCGTGCATCGGTTACTCAACAGCTTTGCCGCAACGCGCTTTAGCCAATCATAGCCTTGATGCGCCTCAGTTCACTAAATCATACGTTGCTGGTCAGAAAGGACTGTTCCAGCAACTTGGTTTTCAAATCTTCAGTCATAGTAATGGGTTGCTCGAATCGAATGCCTATCACCCAGCCTTTGGGTTGCTTCTTTATATTGGCGATCAAGCAAGGATTTTCCTCTCCTATATGAATGCTAAGAGGTGATACCACCGAAACTCGGTCTCCAACCTTAAACTCAGGTTCAATAAAGGTCTGAACACCGACGCCTGCCAGTGAAAAATCAACCAAACTGCCGTCATAAATATTGCCGCTGTGATCGATGGTACAGTCCATTTGTAGCTTGTAACGCTCGTGCTCTCTAACAGGCTTAGTTGCAAACGTACCGGGTATGCGAATAAAGAGCAGAGGGGAAGGGCGAACGGCTGTCATTAGTACACTGGATTTAAAAGCCAACACGTGACCAAGCTCAGTGTCGGAAACGCCGCGTACAATCACATCGGCGTTATGCAGTTTTCTCATCACTTGATCTTCGAGCAATCGCATCGGAATATCGAGGATCAAATAAGAATTTTCTTTTATTCCTAAATAAACGGTTGAGTAGCTGAATTTATCTTTTGGTCCAAATTCGAAGTTAATCGAGAGTTTCATCCCTGGTTTGAGGAATTTATGCAGTACATCTTTCGTATGAGTTGCTGGCATAAGATCTGAGGTTCCAATTTCTGATTGAAAAGAGGCTACCAAAACGCCGTTTTACTCATCAAGTGTGGTTTATAAAAGTTTT
>NZ_JAWPOJ010000351.1:0-1139 GCF_033344235.1 Vibrio sp. Vb1554
CCGCGCTCAATGAAGAGTTAGCAGCAAGCGTTGCTGATCAATATCCGAAGTTCTTTTTGACGGGCGCTCCGGGGTTGTCGGCGTCAAGCTTTGACGATCTTTTCAGTAGCGATTCTTTCGGTTGGATGGGCGCGGCAGGCGTAAGCTGGAACTTGTTCGATGGGGGGCGTGGCGAGGCAATTGAAGCCATCAACCAAGCGCGTTTTGATTCGGCGACATTGTCTTATCAACATACGGTAGAGGCGGCTTTGGCAGAAACCGAATCCTCGCTGTTTGCTTATGGTCGCAGCCAAGAAAATCAGCGCCGAATCGATGATGCATTGAAAGCCACCAATAACGCCGTCAACAAAGCCAAGTCACTGTACCGAGCAGGCTTGATTGATCACTTATCAGTTTTAGATGCGCAACGTCAGCAACGCATGATGCAAGATCAGCAAGTCGCGGCAAAGTTACAAACCGCACAAGCTACGATTGCGCTTTACAAATCACTTGGTGGTGATTGGACGCTACAACCAGAAGCACAACCCGAAACGAATGCCAAAGGTTAGGTTTCTTACAAGCCTCACACCTTTGCATCATAACGGATGCCGTTAAATCGGTTAAAAAGAGGCCACTTAGATGGCCTCTTAGTTTGTGAGGCAAATATTTCTACCACCTATACCCTCTCTCGGTTGTATAATGTCGGCTCTGAAATATTTTGTTACGTTACTTCGGTAACCCCTGGATTACAACATGAACAATAGCAGATGGGTCGGCTTGCTCGGCGGCACGATCGTTTTACTTTGCACATTTCTCCTATTCGGATCTTCCGTTCATGCTGATTGGTACATGATGCCTGCAGAAGCAGTGAACGGCATCGCATTTACACTGGCTTTCGGGCTAGGGCTGAATAGCATTTTTGCCTACGTCACAGCATTCATTACGCTCGCTGCGTTATTCTACATTGGCTACGTTGTTGGCTACCGCGTTCATCAAAAGCTTAGGTAAAAACCTTAACTTTAAGACCATTTATCTCAACCCACCTAACACTTAAGTTTTAGCTTTTATTCAATAAATTGGCTTTTAACCTACTTTTTATGCGGACATATTGAGATCGGAGCATTTTCCCGAAAACCGTATAGTTTTATGCCATGCTGCCT
>NZ_JAWPOJ010000352.1:0-1138 GCF_033344235.1 Vibrio sp. Vb1554
AACAGAAGCCGTGTCGAGTTGCCAGTGCGTCGGTTTGAATTGACCAGAAACCTGTATGCGGCCTTGCTGCCAATCTAGGCTCAGTTCTTGGAGCTGGATATTCTCGGGCGTGAAAATGGCGTTCAAGCGTGGCTCTATTGCGGTTTGCTCTTGGAAACGAACACTGTCAGCTTGTAAAGACACTTTGGCAGTGGCATTCCATAGAGATGCAGGCAGTGAGGCATCTTCAACGGACAGTTCAAGGTTTTGCCAGTGCCATTCCCCCCATTCAATATCGGCGTTAAGCAAGTCGAGGCTATTGATATGGTTAATGGTGAACGGCAATTCTTGCCACGGTTTAGAGAGTAAAGATTGTCGCTGTGTATTGGTGATTGCCAACTTATCAATCGTGACATTGACCAAAGACCAGCCTTGCGGATATTGCTCACCTTGCCCTGAGATTTGGCTATTGCGCCATTTAAAAGACGTACCATAGAGGGTGCTGTTTTGGGCTTGATAATCCACATCAACCAGTATTTTTTGTATCGCCTCATCGTGCCAATACATCTGCTCTGCAGAGGCCTGAATAGCGCCGTAAGGCCATAATTGTTGAGCGTTGCTCCAAGTAGGATCTTGGATTTGGATACTCAATCCAGTTACGGAAAAGCGCGGACCCGCGTAATCAATATTTTTCAGCGCAATCTGGTGGAACTGGATCGACTCTAAGTTAGGCCGTGTCGGTATGCCTTTTTTTAGACTCACCCCATCGATCAGCAAGCTATCGATAATCCATTTCCCATCTCGTCGTATGTCAGGGTTCAGCCACACGTCGACTTGTTCAATATAAGGCAGTTGAGCGTCTTGGGAGCGAACGTTTTGCAGCGAAAGGTGGTAAGGGAAGTCGTAATGAACGCGCTCCGCTTGGATCGGTAAGCCAAGGTAGGGTGAAACCCATTGCCATGTAGAATTGGCGTATGAGGTGGTTAACAGCGCAATAATGGTCGCCGGAAGGGCAATCAATACCACCAGTAAGAGAATTAGAATTCGACGCGCTGTTTTCATCCCTGCCAGAACCTGTAAGTGAAGTGTCGGAAAACTGATGAGGTCAGTTATACAAATAACCCAGTTAGGCTTTAGCTTGTATCAATCTGGTGTGGGA
>NZ_JAWPOJ010000353.1:0-1136 GCF_033344235.1 Vibrio sp. Vb1554
AATTATTACCTTTGCAAAGGCTATTGGTTATTCTTGTAGATAATAAGGATTTTAACAATAAAGAATAATTCTCGTAGTAACGGACGAGCTAGTGGGGAGCTAATGCGTTATTCACCCAGAAAGCAGTGCTATTTTGCACTGTTCTTTTTCGCTTTTGTTGCCTTGTGTGTTGGTGTTATTGAGCTGTTGCATCAGAATCAGCAAGACCTTCAGCAAGAGCGCGTGCAAGTTGAAGCCAAAGAACAACTGTCTATTCTCCGCTCCAATTTGGAAGCGGTACTCATGGCTGATATTTACAAAGCCAGCACATTAGCGACGCTAATCACTTTGCTGCCAAATAGCGAAGAAGAGGAGCTAAGCATTGCCGCCGATCGTATTCTTAACAAAAGTAAGCACATCACGGTCATCGGTATTGCGGAAAATGATGTAATTAGCCATATATTCCCAACTAAAGGCAACGAGCGCGTCCTTGGTCTGGATTACCGTAAAGTACCAGCGCAATGGGTACAAGTTCAAAAAGCCAAAGATATTCAAGAGATTTTCATCGCGGGGCCTGTGTCGCTTGTTCAAGGTGGGCGAGGGCTTATTGTACGCGTGCCAGTATTTCGAGACCCACCAATCAACAAAGAGTATTGGGGGGTGATCAGCGCCGTGGTGGATTTTGATGGTTTAATGCGAGAAACCGGCGTATTCGACTTCTCATACCATTATCCTTTGACGATACGTGGTTATGACAGCGGCGGCGAATATGGGGATATGTTCTTTGGTGATCCTAATCAAACGGGCAAATTGTACGCCAAAGAGCATGTGCACTTCCCTTACGGTGGCTGGAGCATGGCGGCCTACGCGGGGGGGCAGCTTGAGCAACAAATTTCGTGGTTTGAGCTGAACATCGTTAGAATCATTGGCTATCCCATTCTTATTGCTCTGAGTATTGCGTTGATCGTGATTTACCGTTTGTACATCATCGCCGACGACCGTGCGCTGCATGATGAACTGACGCATTTGCCCAATCGCCGTTACTTTATGCAGTCATACAAGCAGCAGTTTGAAATCGCTAAGCGCTATAAAAAACGTTACAGCTTTGCGTTGATCAATATAGATCTAGACCGATTCAAACACATCAACGATACCTT
>NZ_JAWPOJ010000354.1:0-1136 GCF_033344235.1 Vibrio sp. Vb1554
GATGAAGATAAAGAGACCGTTCGATCAATAGCACTTCGTTCGGTGTTTATTGCTTTTGTCATCGTGGCTATTTTTGCCATCGCAGGAAAAGTGATTTTCGACCTCTTTGGTATCACCCTTTATGCGCTGCGCATTACTGGGGGAATCTTAGTCTTCATGATTGGTTTTAATATGTTGCAAGGAGATTCCACGCATCAAAAAACCAAGGAAAAAGCGTATTCGCCTGCGCAGCAACAGGCAGCCTTGAGTATTGCCGTATCACCGTTGGCGATGCCAATACTCGCGGGGCCGGGTACGATTGCGACAGCGATGAACTTTGCGACCACAGGTGGTTTTGACCAAACCATTATTACCATCGTTTCATTTGCGGTTCTTTGTATCATCACCTACATATTGTTCCTGTTCGGGGACAAACTGGTCAAAGCGGTAGGGCCTAGTGCTTTGAATGTGGTGACAAAAATGATGGGCCTGATTTTGGCAGTTATCGGCACCCAAATGTTCATCGATGGTGCTGGCGAAGCCTACAAAACCGTATTTGCCTAACTCTTCCCATATTTCCCAAATCCACACTTGTGTTGCGTCATAAGTGTGGATTTTTTGATCTTTAGTTTTCACTTTCTAAGCTAGAAATACATAGACTTCGCCTATCTCAATAATAAGAATAACCAATTGTTGCTAATGCACGAATTTCATTACTCTTTTCCGAGAAATTAATGGGGGAAACATGGCAACGAAAGCAATTGTAGTGGAAGGTGGAGCGATGCGCGGCGTCTTTGCCAGTGGCGTGTTAGACGCATTTCTAGAGCGAGATTATAAGCCATTTGATTTTGCGATTGGTGTGTCGGCAGGCGCATCTAATTTGATTGGTTATCTGACCGATTACCCGCATCGCAGTATAAATGTGATTACAAAGCTCGCGACCAGCAAGCGCTTTTTCGACCCGACCCGTTTCCTCAAAGGTGGCGATTTGATTGATGTGAAATGGCTGTTTGAAGAGTCCAACCGTTTGTATCCCGTCGATGAGAAAAAGCTTTTTGAAGGCATTCCATTTTTTGCGGCCACCACTAATGTGGACACAGGTAAAGCGGACTACTATCGAGTGACGCGAGAAAATTTCCATCATGCGATAGAAGCGA
>NZ_JAWPOJ010000355.1:0-1133 GCF_033344235.1 Vibrio sp. Vb1554
CAAGCGCAAGAAATGAAAGCGTTGTTTGATAAACCTGCGACGGTGGCTGAGTTTGCTAAGAAAAAGCCAGCCAATGACTTTTATCGTGCTCAGAGTGAATATGCGTTAGAAAAGCTAGCTCGCATGGATGTCAATCAAGCTCAAAAAGCGTATGCGCAAGTCGTGAAAGGACAAAAATTCTCAGCAGAAAAAGCCCAAGCACTTGCGGACTACATTGCGATTCGTCTGATTCGTACTGAATCCGATTCACTAGCCAAATGGCGAGATGATAAGACGAAAACCAGTAAAAATGTCGCTTTGATCGAAAATCGTATCCGTCTAGCAATTCAAAATGCAGATTGGAAAGGTGTTCAACAGTGGATTGCCGTACTCAACAAAGATGAGCAAGCCTCGCTTCGCTGGCAATATTGGTTAGGTCGAAGTGAGATTGCGCTGGGTGATGATATTGCTGGCAAACAGCGATTGGCGACCTTAGTTGGTCAGCGCAATTTCTACAGCGTGGCTGCGGCGAATGCGATTGGTCAGTCAATCAAATATCCATCTCATCGTATTAAGCTCGATACTAAGGTTATTCACCCGTATCAAAACTCTCTCACTCGTATTGAAGAGTTGATTGCGACAGATAAAATTGCGGCAGCGAAAAGTGAGTGGGCGCATTTGCTGAGTCGCGTAGGTAAAGATGAAAAGGCGATGTTGGCGGCGTATGCCTCATCCAAGAATTGGCATCACCTAACTGTCACAGCCAGTATCCAAGCGCAAATGTGGGACAATATTGAACTGCGATTCCCAATTGCGCACCGCTGGTGGTTCAACTTTTATGCGAAGAAGCATGACATCGACCCGATTACGATGATGTCGTTAGCCAGACAAGAAAGTGCATTGGATTCAGAGGCGCGTTCTCCGGTAGGGGCTCGCGGTATCATGCAAATCATGCCAGCGACTGCGAAGTACACGGCACGGAAATACAAGCTGACTTATCAAGGTAGTGATGATTTATACAACGTCGGCAAAAACATCGAGATCGGTAGCCATTATCTGCAAGGTTTGCTAGAGGATTACGATAATAATCGTATTTTTGCGCTCGCCGCTTATAATGCTGGCCCTAACCGAGTAAAAACGTGGCGAGAGCGAAC
>NZ_JAWPOJ010000356.1:0-1130 GCF_033344235.1 Vibrio sp. Vb1554
ATATGACGCTTGCACGCTATTTAGTCGTGGTTGCATTAAAGTCCGGGAAGATCCGTCTTCAGAAACACAAAGATGCGCTCGATATTACTGAGCTGTCAAAATTCTTAGTTCGTATTTCGCAAATGGCGGTTGAGTTACCTGAAATACAAAGGCTGGATATCCATCCAGTATTGGTGTCTGGAGATGACTTAACCATACTTGATGCTGATGTGACGCTTTGCAAATATGAAGGTGACGCTCAAAAACGACTGGCTATTCGCCCTTTCCCTGCTGAATTTGTTGAAACTGTGACACTGCGTGATGGTCAACCAATCCTTCTTCGTCCAATTCTTCCTGAAGATGAGCCACTCCACGCTCAGTTCATAAATAGTGTATCCAAAGAAGATCTCTATAAACGGTTCTTCTCAGAGGTTGGTGAGTTCAATCACGAAGCTTTAGCTAATTTTACTCAAATTGACTACGACCGAGAGATGGCCTTTGTCGCAGTAGCATTCGATAAAAGTGGACCGTCGATCATTGGTGTCGCGCGTGCGCTGATCACGCCAGACAATAGTGATGCTGAATTTGCGATTTTGGTTCGCTCAGATTTGAAAGGAAAAGGATTAGGAAAAATCTTGATGGAGAAGATCATCAGCTATTGCAAAATTAAAGGCACGAAACAAATGTCAGGTATGACGATGCCTACCAATCGAGGGATGCTGATGCTTGCTCAACGTTTGGGGTTTGAAGTTGATGTCCAGTTTGCAGACGGTACGGCAGATATGGTGCTACCTTTAAATTAATGAGTGAGGAGCGTGCTCTCTTTTTACCGCTCAACTTCTTAGATTCAGTAGACTTATCTGAATCTAAGAAGTAAAAAGTGACGCTGTTACTTTAGTTTCCAATTCTTCTTCAGATACTGAATGCACCAAGATTTCGCTTCACCCATGGTGTTTCTTCTCCACGCTAGAATGATATCCATCGGCTGTTCTTCTGTGCCTTCAATTTGTTTGAGTACGCCTTTTTCTATTAACGGTAGCGCGATTTGTCTAGGTAAGGTACCAATCCCTAAGCCTGCGGTTAATGCATCTACTTTTGCTGTAAAGTTAGTAACAGTGAGTCTGGGTTGCTTTTGAATGATGTTTATCAAA
>NZ_JAWPOJ010000035.1:0-44110 GCF_033344235.1 Vibrio sp. Vb1554
CGACGCATAGCTTTTTACATCTGCGTCGAGCTTGTTTATTATCAGCGCAGTATTTTAAAGGTTACTAAGAAATTATTATGCAATTAAAGAAGTGGTTAGTTGCCGTACCATTAGCAATGACATTGCTGACAGGATGTTCGGTATTGGAAAGACTGGTTTATCGTATTGATATCAACCAAGGCAACTATGTAGAACAAAGTGCGGTTGATAAATTAAAGTTTGGGATGACTAAAGCACAGGTTCGCTTCGTATTAGGGTCGCCAATGCTTATTGAAAACGGCTATCCAAACACTTGGTATTACATCTATCATCATACTCCTGGTCATGGCGAACCAGTACAGAAAGATCTGATTGTAAACTTTAATGACCAAGGCACGCTCGCAGACATCAGTGGTGACTTTCCAAAAAGTGACGCATTTTACGAGCAAATTCAGTAAACTGACTTTTGCAAAAAAACCTCCCGTTTGGGAGGTTTTTTATTATATAGAAATCATGTTAGTCAAACTTTGAGTAACTCACATGAGCTATTGGGTTAATATTAATCCTGCTTATTTTTACGTACAGAACTAGGCTTGCCACCGGTGACTGGGTCTGCACTCCCCTCGGTTTTAGCCTGCTCCGCCCGCTTACGGCGAATCTCTTTCGGATCGGCAAGTAACGGACGATAAATCTCTATTCGATCTCGATCTCGAACGGTCGCATCCAACTTCACGTTACGACTAAACACACCCACTTTGTTCTTGGACAAATCAATTTCAGGGTACAACTCCAATACACCGGATTGTCTAATGATCTCTTCTACCGTTGCGTGATTATTTACCACTAAGTTAAATACACGCTGTTCATGAGGAAGAGCATAGACAACCTCAACGTGAATCATATCTGACTCAATACTCATAACACTCGTAGACCTGTTTTGCGCGTTTAGTAAATGCATTTACCATATTACTAGTAAGCTCGTTAAAAATCTTACCGAAGGCCATCTCAATCATTTTACTTGAGAATTCAAACTCAAGCTTTAGTTCAACCTTGCAAGCTTGCTCATCTAGCGCGGTAAAAATCCAACCACCACGCAACGTCTTAAACGGGCCATCCACCAAGTTCATCATAATTGCCTGACCGGGGATCAACTCATTTGAAGTCGTAAACGTTTTGCTGATTCCAGCCTTCGCCACATCGACAGAAGCCACCATACCATTCCCCGAAGACTCAATGATTCTAGAGCCCGAGCAACCAGGCAGAAATTCAGGGTATTTAGCAACATCATTAACCAGATTGAACATCTGTTCGGCGCTAAAAGACACAAGCGCAGAACGGCTGACTTGCTTCATACATACTCCTATCGATACATGTACAGATTTAAAGCTACTCGCCAATTTTACTTTTATTCCACGATTGCGCAAATAAAAGGATTTCCTATCCGATATCCAACCCGTATAATGACGCTATTATGGCAAAGAAAAAAACGAAACAAAAAGCGGGTAGCAATACTATCGCGCTGAATAAAAAAGCTCGCCACGAGTATTTCATCGATGATGAAATCGAAGCTGGCTTGGAGCTCCAAGGTTGGGAAGTGAAAGCCCTTCGCCAAGGTAAAGCCAATATTTCTGAAAGTTACGTATTTATGCGTGACGGTGAAGCCTTTGTGAGTGGCATGACAATCACTCCTTTAAATCAGGCATCGACACACGTTGTGGCGAACCCTACACGTGTGCGTAAACTACTAATGAGTCGTCGTGAGCTGGATAACCTATTCGGACGTGTAAACCGTGAAGGTATGACATTAACGGCCCTCTCACTGTACTGGTCTCGCTCTTGGGTGAAACTAAAAATTGGCGTAGCAAAAGGTAAAAAGCTGCACGATAAACGTACGGATCTAAAAGAAAAAGACTGGGCAAGAGAAAAAGCACGCGTAATGAAGAGCGCGCTGCGTTAATCTTGACCACTTAAACGCATAGTACTGGACAGCCAATGCTTTTCTGTTACTATGCGAATATTACCTGGGGCTGATTTAGGATTCGACGGGAATTCAGAAGTCTGAGGTGCATGCCGAGGTGCGGTAGGCCTCGTTAACAAACCGCAAAAAAATAGTCGCAAACGACGAAAACTACGCACTAGCAGCTTAATAACCTGCTAAGAGCTCTCTCGCCCTAGCTTCCGCACGTAAGACGGGGAACAACGAGGGATCAAACCCAAACGCGCTAGCCCGGATTCTCCCGCCTGAGAGATGAACGGCGAATTTTAATTCAGGCTAGTCATTCATTAGCGTGTCGGTTCGCAGGTGGGTGGCGAAATTAAAGATCGACTAAGCATGTAGTACCAATGATGAACGGTTTTCGGACGCGGGTTCAACTCCCGCCAGCTCCACCAAACGTTTGGAAAGGGAGGTAAATCAATGGTTTACCTCCCTTTTTGTATCTAAATTCGCAAAATGTTGGCTGTTTGTACTAAAACTTGGTACTAAACATGCGCTATCTAAAAATCACACCGAATGGAAACTGGCACTTCAGATATCAGATTCCTCAGAAGTCTCGCCACTTGTTTTCTGACCTTTCTGAGGTTAAAAAGTCGTTTGGAAATTGCGACCGACAACAAGCCATCATTGAATCTCTAAAATTAGAACTCCAAATTCGCATTGCTATCAATACAAACCAACCGTTCTTTGCATCGAAAGATTCATATATAGCACCTGCTAAGCCTGCATTACCTGCAAAAACAGAAAAAGCTCGGCTCTCCTCTTCTACAGATCCATTCACTTGCTTAAAAAAGTACCGAGATTCCAAAAAAGACTTGGTAAGTGAAAAGAGTCTAGATATGGCCTATGCCAAGTGCTCTATTGTCCTGTCTCTTCTTAATATTGAAGACATTAAGGACATCCGTCGCCTACAAGCTGAAGAAGCTCGCGAGCTATTAACTCAGTACCCTGTTAATGCAAAAAAACAAAAACAACTCTCTGGGTTAAACGGGGTGCAAATAATAGAGGCTAATAAAAAACACAACCTACCCACACTTAGTACTGAAAGCGTGAAAGATTACATCCAAAAATGCTCATCATTCTTTGAGTGGTGCTTACAAATGGAACTTACGGACATTAATCCATTTAAAGGTATGAGATTTAAAAAGACCCGCAAAGACAGCGAAGCTAAAAACTCATACAGCCGAACTGACCTCCAAAAGCTCTTTTCCACAGAAATTCACACCGAGAGCAAACACAAACATCCTCACTACTACTGGTTGCCTCTATTAGGCTTGTTCACTGGCGCACGACTCAATGAACTTTGCCAACTCTACAAACAAGATATCTTCAAAAAAGAAGGAGTTTGGGTCATTAGAATCGACGACAAGTTTGAAGGGCAACGGCTCAAAAACAGCAGCAGCCGCAGGCTAGTTCCAATTCACAATAAATTGCTAGAGCTTGGTTTTATCGAGTACATCAACAACCTTAAAGATGAACGTATCTTCCCAGATCTCAAGCAAGAACGTGATGGATTCGGAACCGCAGCTTCAAAATGGTTCGGACGCTTAAAGAGTAAACTGGGTTTTGGGCGTGGTCACGATTTTCATTCATTCCGCCATACAGTAGCCACACAGCTTAAAAATTCAGATATATCGGCGGTAATAGCAGGTGAGTTACTTGGTCATATGCAAAACAACATTACTTATGACCGATACGGGAAAAGCATTAACCTAAGCACGATGGAAAAAGCTATCAATTCACTCGACGTAAGTGCTATTCCAAACGTAGTTCCCTACTCTAAAAGTGCTCTGATACGGAGCTAGATTAAAGATTTGACATCGATTTCATATTAGAATGCAACTAACGTCACTTAAGTTAGAGAAAATATGAACAGCGTCCAAATTGAAGAAAATGTGAAGGATTTAGTCCAAAACATTTCAAACCAATCCTTGTCACGAGATGAGTTTGTTTATGAACTACTTCTAGCCTACGGACACAGAAAGTCCGTCGTTAGTCGAGTAAAGTCGGGTGAACGTAACCTATCAAAAAATGATGGTGAGGTAATCCTTAAGCGTCACCTGTACTTCAAGCCTTGTCAAACCAACCTGTTCGCTGAAGTCGATGAGATTAAAAGAAGCAAAACAGTAGAAACCAACAAGATTCGTTTCGTCGTTGTGACCGACTTCAACCAAATCATTGCGATTGATACAAAGACTCAAGACACTCTTGATATAGAGCTTAATCAACTACCTAAACACTTTGATTTCTTCCTACCTTGGACTGGTATGGAGAAAATGGTTTACCGAGGTGAGAACCCTGCCGACGTAAAAGCGGCTGAGAAAATGGCAGACTTCTTTGATCACATCAAAGAACAAAACTATCCTGCCAATGCACCAAAAGAACAACTACATGAACTAGTAGTCTTTTTGAACCGCCTACTGTTCTGCTTCTTTGCGGAAGACACAAAAATCTTCAGTGAAAACCAATTCACAAACCTGCTCAACCAGCACACATCTGAAGACGGGTCTGATGTAGCTTCTACATTTGAACGGTTGTTCGAGGTCTTAAATACACCAGCTCATCAACGTGGTGACTTACCACAATACCTCAGTCGTTTCCCATATGTAAATGGCGGATTGTTCAAGAAAGATATTGTAATTCCATCTTTTGATGCAAAAGCCCGCCGCATGCTACTCGACTCTGGACAACTAGACTGGGCAGATATTAACCCAGATATTTTTGGTTCGATGATTCAAGGTGTGGCAGACCCAGACACACGAAGTAAGATGGGAATGCACTACACCTCTGTTACTAACATCATGAAAGTTATTGAGCCTTTGTTCCTTAATGATTTCTATAATGAATTCGAAAAGTGCAAAGACAACATCAATAAATTACGCAAACTACAGGTACGTCTGAGTCGCATCAAAATCTTTGATCCAGCTTGTGGCTCTGGCAACTTTTTGATCATTGCATACAAAGAAATTCGTCTACTGGAGATTGAAATTCTCAAGCGTATACGAGAGCTGGAAGGTGAATCAGATTCAGGAGCACTAGGCCTATTTGATGAATCACATTCATCTATTCGTCTTGACCAGTTTCATGGTATTGAACTTGATGACTTTGCCCATGAAATGGCAATTTTATCTTTATGGCTAGTTGAGCATCAGATGAATATGGTGTTTGAAACCGAGTTTGGTTATACCGCAGCAACGCTACCTCTAAAACCTAGCGGGAAAATTTTATCTGGTAATGCAACTACCGTAGATTGGGATTTGGTTTGTCCTTCATCTGATGTAGATGAAGTTTACATTTTGGGTAATCCTCCTTATGTAGGCTCACGATACCAGAATGAAAGCCATAAAACTGATATTAAAAGAGTTTTGGGACACCTTAAGTCTTATAAAAAACTGGACTATATAGCATGTTGGTTCTTTAAGGCAGCACAGTTTTCGCTTAATAAGCAATGTCGCTTTTCATTCGTTACAACTAGCTCCGTTTGTCAAGGTGAGCAAGTTGAGTTGTTTTGGCCTTTTATATATGACCATAGCCTCAAACTAAATTTTGCATATAAGCCGTTTAAATGGACTAACAATGCAAAGAAGAACGCCGGAGTTTCTTGTGTAATTTTAGGATTTGACTCTAACGTCAAGTCTTCGGAAAACACAATTTACGATGAAAACCATATAGCTAAAGTAAAAAACATTAACCCATATTTAATGGCTGGGGATGATACATATGTAGGTAGACGAACAAAGCCGTTGTCAAAAATGCCTTCTATTACCAGTGGAAATAAAGCAACTGATGGTGGGTTTCTTTTGTTATCAACAAGTGAAAAAAATGAGCTGGTTGATAGTTATCCTGAAGCTAAAAGTTTTATACGACAAGTATTTGGGGCTGAGGAGTTCATTAATGCAAAAGAAAGATGGTGTCTCTGGATTAATGATGAAGACCTAGTCAGTGCAAAAAAAATACCCGATATTTATCAACGCATTGAGAATGTTAGACAGACACGACTCAACAGTAAAGATAAAGGCGCTCATAAGCTTGCAGATAAACCACATCAATTTAGAGAGATGAAAGAGGCTGCTGAATACTCACTAATTATACCAACGGTATCATCTGAAAAAAGAAGATATATCCCCATAGGCTACCTTGGCGCTGAGGACGTCGTCATTGCGCCTAATATTGTCGTTTATGACCCTCCGCATTATCTATTTGGAGTGTTATCTAGTCATATGCATATGTTGTGGACAAAAACTGTAGCAGGACAACTCGAATCTAGGATCCGCTACTCATCAGCCTTATGCTACAACAATTTTCCATTGCCAATACTAAACGACAGACAAATAGAAGACATAGCTTCAGCATCCATGGATGTTTTGGAAGCAAGAGCAAATTATCCAGACAAGAAAATTGCTGACCTGTACGACAATAGCCTTATGCCTGATGACTTGCGAGATGCGCATAATCGCCTCGACCTTTTAGTCGAAATGACATTCAGACCCAAGCCTTTCTCTTCAGATGAAGAACGTTTGGAATTTATGTTCGAACAATATAGCGCTATGAAGGATGGTAAATGATGCCTGATTTAGTCCACGTTACCTACGCCCAAACAGGTAAAAGTACCAGTACAAACGAAATGGGGATGCGAGCTATGCAGGCTCGTGCGTTTGAGCAACGTGCAAGTCAATATTTGCTGATTAAAGCTCCGCCTGCTTCTGGTAAATCTCGTGCATTGATGTTTATTGGTTTGGATAAGCTCCATAACCAAGGTGTCGACAAGGTAATTGTTGCTGTGCCTGAACGTTCGATTGGTGGTTCTTTTGGGCATACGGACTTGTCTAAGTTCGGTTTCTTCGCCGATTGGGATATCAATCCACATTACAATCTTTGTACATCTGCGAGTACAACGAGCAAGGTAAAGACTTTCAAAGAATTTCTTGAGAGTGACGAAAAGATACTGATCTGTACGCATGCCACTTTAAGATTTGCTTACCAAGAACTTGAAGACACTGCCTTTGATAATACCTTGCTGGCTATCGATGAGTTCCACCACGTTTCTGCTGATGGCGACAACGTACTTGGTGATGTACTTCGTGCTCTTATTGAGAATAGTACGGCACACATTGTCGCTATGACTGGTTCATACTTCCGAGGTGATAGCGTACCCGTTCTAACACCTGAAGATGAAATGAAGTTTGATAAGGTTTCATTCAACTACTACGAGCAGCTTAATGGCTATCAGTACCTTAAGTCTTTAGGTATTGGTTACCACTTTTACAAGGGTCACTACCTAACGGCAATCGATGAAGTCCTAGATACTGACAAAAAGTCGATTGTGCACATCCCCAACGTCAACTCTGCTGAATCTGGTAGAGAAGATAAATATGACCAAGTGGGAGCGATCCTAGACCTCATCGGAGAGTATGAGTTTACCGATCCAGAAACGGGTGTAATTCATCTTAAGCGTAAGGAGGATGGCAAAATAATCAAAGTTGCTGACCTTGTAGAAGAGCACGAACGTGACAAAATTCAAGCATTTTTACGAGACATAAATGATGTAGATGACATCGATATCATCATAGCTCTAGGTATGGCTAAAGAAGGTTTCGACTGGGCTTTCTGTGAGCATGCCTTAACTGTCGGTTATCGTAACTCTTTGACAGAGATTGTTCAGATCATCGGTCGCTGTACTCGTGATAGTAACAACAAAACTCATGCCCAGTTTACTAATCTGATTGCTGAACCTGATGCAAGCAACGATCAAGTTAACTATGCTGTAAACAACATGCTTAAAGCGATAACTTGCTCCCTTCTAATGGAACAAGTTCTAGCTCCAAACTTTAAATTCAAGGCTAAGAACCCCGGAGATACAGACCCTACCCCTCCGGGTGTGATAAGCATTGGTGGTTTGAAAGAGCCAAGTACAAAGCGCACTAAGCAAATCGTTGAAACAGACTTGGATGATCTAAAAGCATCAATTCTACAAGATGATAACATCGTCAAAGCATCTGCCGCTGGTCACGACCCAGAGGTTATCAATACGGTACTGATTCCAAAATTAATTGAGAAAAAATACCCCGACTTAACTAAAGATGAAGTAGAGGAAATACGCCAACGAGTCGTTGTTGATTCAGCTATTTCTACCTCTGACATCAAAGAAGAAGGCGGTAAAAAGTTCGTAAGAATGGCAGATAAGTTCATCAATATTGATGAGTTACACATTGACCTTATCGATCAGGTTAACCCATTCCAGAAAGCTTTTGAGATCCTGTCAAAATCAGTTAATACCGAAACGCTAAAACTTATTCAAGAATCGATTGAATCAACCCGAATGCAAATGACCCAAGAAGAGGCCATCGCACTATGGCCAAAGGTTCAGGAGTTTGTAAAAGCTAATGGCGGGCGTCACCCAGATATTAACTCTAGAAACGGGCGAGAACGCGAACTAGCGCAGTGTATTATATACCTTCGTCGCCTTGCTCAGGAGCAAGTTGCGGCACAAGGAGCTTCGTAGATGGAAGATTGGCTGAAAGATATCATCTCTAGTGATGATATGGGTATTTTGAAGACAAAACCCAAGTCATCTGCTCCTACAGCGGATGACCATCTATTGACCAAGTTCAAGCAAATCAATGACTTTTTTGATAAGCATGGCAGAGAGCCAAAAGCTAATCGAGGTAATCCAATTGAGCTGATGCGTAGTAAAAGCCTTGAGTCCATCCGCTCCAATGAACAGCACTGCCGAGCACTGGAAGCTCATGATGTTCATAACTTACTACCACGCTTTGAAGAGCCTAAAATTGAATCTCTCGACGACGTTCTTGCGGATGACATACTCGGTATTTTAGATCAACCCGAAGACAGTATTTTCAATCTCAAACACGTAAAGAAAACGTTAGACATGCCAAGCCGTGTGGCAAAACGTAAGAAGTGTGAAGATTTTGAAAGGTATGAACCACTATTTCATCAGTGCCACAATGATCTTAAAGCAGGTGAAAAAGAAGCAGTTCAATTTACTGGTGAGCAACAAATCCAGAAAGGTATGTTCTTTATCTTGCACGGTGTGACCTGTTACGTATCCGACATGGAGGAGAGGAAAAAGACCAACGGTAAGGTTAATGCACGTTTGCACCTGATCTTTGAGAATGGTACTGAATCTGACATGCTTCTTCGCTCGCTCGCTACAGAACTGTACAAAGATGAGACTGGTCGCCGTATCCTAGACAAATCAGATAAAGCCCTAGATGAGTTGTTGAATATCACCCGAGATGACCAAAAATCAGGTTATATCTATATCTTGAAATCTCTAAGTTCTGAACCAGAAATTAGGGATGTAAATAACCTCTTCAAGATTGGTTACTCAACGACCCCAGTAAAGCAACGTATAGCTAACGCTGAGAACGAACCAACATATTTGATGGCTCCAGTTCAACTCGTATCAGAGTTTGAGTGCTACAACATGAAGGCAAACAAGTTCGAGGGATTACTACATACGTTCTTTGGCAATTCGTGTTTGGATGTGAAAGTGGCTGATCACAAAGGTATTGCTCATACACCTAGAGAATGGTTTATTGCACCATTACCTTGTATTAAACAAGCTATCCAGATGCTGATTACAGGAGATATTGTCAATTATCGCTTTGATGCAATTACTCAGAGCATTGTCGAGCGATAAATGAGATACGGGTACCTGTTTGGTACCCGTATTATTCATTCTAATTAGAACTGTATAATTCATCGATAGGAATAGATTCAATCAACTTTTTAGATAGTATCTTAAACATGTGAGACAACCTTTGTTCAAGTTCTTTTTCGGTATCGACCTTTTCTGATTGAGATTCACTAATGTGATAAAAATTAATTGAGCTATTATTTATTTTAAAGAAATTATTAAGATAATTAAACTTTCCCTTTTTCTCTTCAACCTCCAATACTGTAATTATTCCAGCTTTAATACATCCTTCAAAGAATTCTCTTTCGAAACGTTCTTTGAGTTCATATTTTCTTTGTAATTCTAATGCTTGTTCAATAACTGTCATATTTTATTTTAAATATAGTAAATTTATTATCTAATAAAAAGGGGCTTGGGTTCTCCCAACAAGATGGACAATAAAGAAGCGCAGCGATTTGTCCTATCTTGAACCCTTCCTACTCATTACGTATTTGAATAATGGTATTAGCATTATTATAATTAAATAAAAATGAATAATTGGACATTAATAACACAGCCAGTTAGATGGCAAAGCAAAGGATTATTTTTGAGAGAAAGATATTTAACATCATCAACTCATAGTAATCATAGGTATACGGAAAAAATAATTAACATTGTTGGAGATCAGCGAACTACAAAAAGAATTGCTTTGATGGGGGAGCAATTTAACCTTAGACGAACGATAAATAATACCAGAGGTCGAAGGTTAGAATCATATGCTATGGAATTTTGCCTCACGCTACCTAAAGAATACCGACCAGATCCTGAAAAATGGATAAAAGTCGTAAATGATATATGCTATTACACTTGTAAGTATTGCAAGCTAACGCCTGAAGAATTTAAACGATTTAAATCTTGTATTAGAGCAGTACTGCACCAACAAGATCAGAGTGTAAAGGGCGGGACAGGTGATCATATCCATTTAATTATACCTAAAGTGGTATTTGATGGTGAAAATTTTAAAATCCTCAAAGAGCTACAACGTAAACAGTATACAAAAATAATAAAGAATATTTATACATCCTCTGTAATAAAACACTTTGGTTATAACTTAAGTGATTACTCTCCAAAAAATAAAAATTCCGGAAAAAGGTTAGAAACTTGGAAAGCAATCAAAAACGATCTTGATAGTAGTATCATCAAAAACAAAAGCTTAATACGTATAATTCAACAGATGGAAAAATGGTTTTTGGCATTTGAAGAAAATAATGAAAAACAAATGAAAAGACAGTTTAATAGAATTAAAAAGTCATACCTTGAACACATTAATCAAGGAGATGAAAACCAAATACCTGATAAATATTTTGAGTCTATAAGAAAAATAGAAAAACTGTCTCAAAGAAGAATAAGATAAATTATCCTCCCCCTGCAAAACCTACATTAGATAGGTAATGCAGGTTTTGCAGGTAATGCTGATAGCCTTAAATTAACAGAAATCAGGATGTACTAAGTATTGTTTCTTCGGAATTGTAACTTGTTGAATATAGCCTTGTTCCTCAAGATTTTCTAAAGCACGGTTCCTGTCTTTAGCGCTTGTTAAATACTTCCAATCCTTTTGCCCTAATTGTTGCTTAGTAAATGCCCCACCAAGTTTAGGTAACTTCTCAATTAAAGCCTCGACGCTAACATCACTGTTACTATCATCTGATATCGATATAATCTTTTTATAATGTGATTTTAGATAACTTAACCATTCTAATGCCATTTTGAGACAGATAGGGTTAATGTTTAATATTGGACGATAGTCATTACCTACACATTTCTCTGCTTCTATACAAAGATGGAAAACTAATGATAACTTCGCAACCATAGCCGGATACTTACTGGCCATAGCTTGTTCATCACAGCTTAAATCACCTAAAGATTCATGGAAGTCAATTGACCAGCTATCCCACATTTTTTGAGCTTCTTCATCAAAATCAAAGTTTTGTGGCTCTCTGTCTCCTAGTTGGGCTAGGAGCATAAAAATGCTGTTTAGTCTTTCACTATTTTCTGGAGAGATCGCTATATCTGTATATGTAGGTTTCTTTTGATTAGGAAATACTGACAACTGAAATCTCTCGAAAAAGCCATCATCCTCGTGGCCAGATTTACGGCCTTTCAAAATTGGCCTTAGTTTCTTAGGCTGAAGTCCCCCGAGCAAATTAGTATGTACACAATCGATGGTAATTTTTTCTCGACCAATTCTCTCTTGCGTATAAGAGCCTGAAGCATTAAAACCTTCTAAAAGAAGTGAGCGCTCTTGCTCTCGCCCTTGTTTATTCATCGATGCAAAAATTCCAGAAATTTCATCTCTTACCAGTAAAACTCCCAGTGGATTGGACTTAAGTTTTACGATTAAGGCTTCAGGAGTGGCATCCGTTACTATAATCTCTCGCTCCGCAATATGAAGGGTTCGTAAAGCAGACAACTCCTCTGTAATACTTTCACCTCTTTTATCATCTCCTGATTCAAAAGCCGCCTTTGCCAACGATTTCAATTCCTCCTTCTTTTTTTCAATAATTTCGTTGTGAATAATTTGTTTATTAATATTTTTTAGGTTGTTTATATCTATGTATTTTTTTTGAGCATTGCGTAAAGGTTCTAGCCCTTTGCTTAGCATTGGAGTTTTATAGGTGGAAGGATCCCCAATAATCATTGCCCAAAGAGTCGGCTTTAGTTTCCATGTTTTATCATTAGCTTTTGGAGTAATAAGAGCCGAACCGCCTATAAGACTAGCTGCCGATACAACAAGAGATACAGCCAAGTAATCTGGTTTAGCGTCATTGATTGCCAACGCTTCTTCAAAGGCATAATTACTGAACGCTATTGGTAACATTGATTTTTTCATTTCTTCTACTGAAAAATCATAATCATCAACTGGCCTTATCTCACTCCAAATTACCTGTTCGTTGTTAAGTGGAACATTATTAATTTCAATTTCATTAACGAAAACTTTTTTAACCTTAGAGAAAAACACTCTTAATTCCTTACTTATTTAAAGATGCAACTTACCTTAGGAGTTCCACCTAGTAATTTAAAAACTGATATTAACTATTAACTATTAACTATTAACTATTAAAAAATTTAATTATTGATAAAACAAAGTTATCACTAGCTATAGGATAAACTCTTTTAAGGCTTTTTATATATTTGCTTGTGTTTTTATCTAGTATTTTCTTTTTGTCTTTTAATGAATAATCTTTACCATATCTCTCATAAGCAACACTATCATAACCATGGCCAGTTATTTCAGATGCTATACATAACTTCACACCATTTTGTTTTAGTTTGTTTATGAGATAATGTCTAAATGAATGAAAGTTATAACTACTATCATAACCCCAATCAGATTTCTTCTCACTAAACCATCTTGAAACATATCGACTATAATTGTTCTTTTTACACCATCGCAATTCTTTAAATAATTGCCCTTCATCGATAGAGCTTACAAAGTCAAGGAAACCAAGCTGTATCAGCTTTTTAGGTATGGGTATTTTCCTTATTGAGTTTTTGTTTTTTACTCTTTGCCCATCCCCACCAGCGTTAATATATATAGCCCAAACTCCGTCTTCTAATACTATATCTCTTTTGAACAATTGAGCAATCTCATTTTGTCTCATCCCCATTAAAACTGCTATTATAGGTACCCAGTACTTATAGGATTTACAATAAATTTTATCACTAAAAATATCATCAGAAAATATAATCCTGAGATCCTCATCTGAATACGCATTCCTCTTAAGGTTGTCTTTGTCTTTCACCACTATCGGCTTAAGATTTTTTAAAAAATTAATTTTCAAATAACCATAATCAACTAACCATTCAAAGTAAGATTTCAAATATCCAAGTCTTTTGTTAGCAGTTGAGATAGTAATTGTTTTATAGTCAACAAAATTATCATTAAAAAAATAAGATAGCCTTTTATTTTTATTAATAAATTTTACCTTTCTAGTATCCGGCATTCTATATATCTTATAATACACATCTAGGGCATCGTTTTTAGTCCACTTATTTATTTTCTTATCTATTATAGATACCATTTTACAAATCATGTTCATCTGATCTTCTATTGTTTTAATTGATACTCTCTTATGCTCCTTGTACTTACAGAACTCATAGAGTATTTTAAATTCTTTGAATCCGATAAAATCTCTATATTTACTATATAGAGATTTAAAATCGCCTATATTTTCAGAAAGGATCTCAGCCACTAAATAAAACTCCATTGAACAGAATTACTCTCTTCTGCTTTCTGGTTCTCAATCTAATGATTTATAAAAATAAAATCAACATACCCAATTACATATGAAAATATTTTATTGACTATATTTTAAATTTATGCATCATCAAGATGCACTAACATATAAATAAGTATTCTCTTTCTTACGATAATATGAAAATGAGTATTTCATTTTTCCACTAATATAAATATGAGTATTCCTCAATGCACTAATATAAATAAAAGTATTTTTCGCTCAACTTTTAGTCTCTTACCAAAAGGTAGTAAAATTTAGGTTGTGGAAAATATAATTAAAAAAATACAAAGCGTGATCAAGCTAACATAAATGAATATTCAATAGCAGGCTAGATCTTAAGGCTCGTATTTCTATATAGCTGGAAAAGACAAAATCGGCATATAGGTAGTCGGTTAATCGTCGAATGACGTAACAAGGGAGTTGAACAGGCGTCCGTTGCTGCCTTAGGGAAGAAGTAATCATAAACTCTCAGGGCATAAGCATAATGAATATTGTAATCGGCTTAATCGTCATCTACTATTAGGTACTAAAGTTGATAAAAACACAAACAAACAGCAAATTAACTACCTGATTTTAAATACAAAAATATAAAATTGTTCAGCCTCCCGCCAGCTCCACCAAACGTTTGGAAAAGGCCACCTTCGGGTGGCCTTTTTTGTATCCAAAAAGCTTATAACTCAATTAGTTACCCTGATTTTCTGTCTTATACCGTCTCATCGCGTCTCATACCTGCTCACGTTTTTAGTACCCAATGAATTACCCTATACTCGTATCCAAGATATTTTTGGGTACTAAATCGAGTATAAAGAAATGGCAAGACGCGTAGTTCCACTAACAGATAAAAAAGTAAAAAGCCTTAAACCCACTGGCAAAGAGACAATCGCCAGTGATGGGAAAGGACTTCAGCTTAGAATAATACCAAATGGAACTAAGTCTTGGCGTTTTGTATATAAGAGTCCTGCTACGCGAAAACGTAGTAATATGACCTTAGGCAAATACCCAGAACTATCGATAGCTAATGCGCGGAAAATAGTAGAAGGCTACCGTGAGCTCGTTGCACTAGAAATCGATCCAAAACACCACAGAAAAGAAGAGAAGGAAAAAAGCGAGGCTATACATCAGCACACACTATTCAATGTTTCACAGAAGTGGATGGAACTGAAGAGAACAGAAGTCACCGAAGACTACGCGAAGGATATCTGGCGCTCATTTGAGCTTCATGTTTTCCCTACTTTAAGCTCACAACCTATATCTATGATTACAGCACAGTCCGTAATCGAAACTCTAAAGGTAGTAGAAGCTAAAGGTTCGCGGGAAACGGTTAAACGTCTAACACAACGCTTAAATGAAGTTATGGTCTATGCGATGAACTGCGGACTACTGCAAGCAAATCCGATTAGCAACATCCTAGCTGCTTTTAAAAAGCCCATAACACAAAATATGAAGAAGCTCGAATCAAACGAACTTCCCGATCTAATGAATGCCCTAGCGAACGCAAGCATTAAACGCTCTACACGTTGTCTTATTGAGTTTCAACTTCATACTATGACGAGGCCAAATGAGGCAGCTGGAGCGAAATGGGACGAGTTTGACTTGCTAGAGCGCGTGTGGACTATTCCGAAAGAAAGAATGAAAAAACGAAAGGAGCATCGCATACCTCTAACTCAAGAAGTAGTTAACCTTTTAAAAACAATGAGGTCAATGAGCGCAAATAGCGAGTATGTCTTCCCATCAATTAAAGATCCAAAAAAACCAATGCATAGCCAAACCGCAAATATGGCACTTAAACGAATGGGTTTTAAGGATCGCTTGGTATCTCACGGAATGAGAGCAATGGCTAGTACCATACTCAATGAAAATGGCCATGACTTCGTTTTGGTCGAAGCTGCGCTTGCTCATACCTTTGGTAACAAAACGCTACGCTCATATAATCGCACGGACTATTTAGAACGACGAGTACCAATGATGGATTGGTGGAGCGAACATATTATTAAAGCTTCTAATGGCTCTCTATCGATGGCTATGGCTTCCTAGCACTTATGAGCTAAATATCACCGGATGTTCTTTGAATCATTTCTATACTGGCTTACCAACACATTTCTAGGTAGAGATGAGTTGATTCATTATGTCATAGATATCGTTCAATCTATGAATGACTCGAAAACTAGGATACTAGTATGTCGTTAAACATAACGAATTTGAGCTGGTAAACAAAAAAAGATGTTAGTTGTATAAAAGAAAACAGTATTAATGATATCGTTAGACTATATCTAAAGAAATCAGTTTAGGGTCAAAATGGAAAAAATAGAAACCCAAGGTTTGTTCTCAGAAGATGATATCGAACTAGCATGGGAGCGAGTTTGTGCTAGTGTTGGTAGTGATGTCAAAGACTATTTTGGAATAAATGTTTTTAGTAGTAATATTAGTCTTCATCTTAAAGAGATGTTTGATGAGCTAGATGAAAACCAATATACCCCTTCGAAACCATTCAAATACTTTGAGCCAAAGAAATGCGGAACTCAAAGAACTAAAACAGTTCTCAACATCAAAGATGCTATTGTTTATCAAGCAATTGCAGATAAGATAGGTTATTTGCTATACGATAAGCTATCTAATAATAATGATTATGTCTTCGGTAGTGTTTTGAACGAAAACGTTCAAAAAGGCGTTGATGTTCTTGATGATGATGAACCTGACTTTTATTTTTTCGAATATTATGTAAGTCTTTATAATAGATTTGTAGAAGGAATTGAGAATACAATCGATTCAGGAGAGGTTCAGTATAAGTTAGAAACTGATATTACAGGATTTTTTGATTGTATACCTCACTCTGTTTTGCTCATCAAGTTATTTGAATATGGTATAGACAAAAAATTACTAGATGTTCTTTCAGTTTGTTTAAATACATGGTCTGGAACTAGAGATAGTATTACTCTTCATGTTGGAATACCTCAGGGACCTTCAGCCTCATTTCTACTAGCAAACATATTATTAGATAAGCTAGATGATATTATAGTATCTAAAGGTCTAAATTATTTTAGATTCATGGATGATATACGAATTTATTCTTACAACAGAAGTGATCTTTTAAAAATACTAGTCGAAATAGATAGACACTTAAAAGGTCTTTCTCTAAGTCTTAATGCAAGTAAAACTGATATAAAAGTTGTTAACACTGAGAACAATGTGGATGACTTCATTTTGGATGGTTCAGGAATTCCATTTGAAGAGGGAGAAATTGACTGGGAAGATGAGTCAGAAATTGATATAGAACAGATAGCTTCAGATGAGTTGGTGATACAAGATGAAACGCAGTTTAGAGATATTAAAGGTACTTCTCATTCATACGGGAAAAATACTAAAATTGCGTTGTATTTACTTAAAAATATAGAATCCGATTTACTAGATTTATATCGAGAAAATAAATATATAGAAGAGGGTGAATCTCTACCAACAGAAACTATTAGAGAGTTTTTAACGTTATCTCAAAGATGGAGAAGTTTAGTTCCCTCATTGAAAGATGACGTTGGATATATCCCAAATAAAGATCTCATAGATGTGTGGTTTTTTGGAGTTGAGCACATATACTGGAAAGCTAATTCAATGGTTTGGAATTTTGGCTTGTACGATTCACTGGAAAGTCATCATCATAGATATGAACGTACACTGATTGAACTAGATCGATTCGAATGGGTTAAATACCAGTTGTTAAGTGTTTTCTATAAATTTTATCCAAATGACTTAAGTAAACACGCTGAAGCAATTGATGTACTATCAACAGAAAAAAGTCCATTAGTAAGGCTTGGTTATTATAGCGTTCTAGTAGAGTCAATCACAGAAAACTCAGAGTTGTTCGAACGTTATAGTCAAGTTTTAAAAAGTGAAATAAATGAGTATGTTAAGACCTCTATATTAAATAGCATTCATTACAATCATACTCAAGTTTCGATTGATAATCTCAAGGAGTGGTTCCTAAAATGAGCTATATAGATACTTTGATCGAAACCAAAAAAAATGTTGAAGAAAGTTCAGATCTGAAGCCCAATGAAAAATTAATTATTCTTAACTTAATAGAAAATGAAAGAATAGTTAACGAGGCTGAGAAAGATTCTTTTATATATCTTTTCAAAAATATCACCTCCAGAGATAACCCATTTGAATTTCAGCCTTACTTGGGTGATTCATATCCGTTTGCAAAAGAACATGCAAGTTCTTGTATTAATATATTTAATGATTTTTCTAAGCTAGAAGCTAATGCAAAACTACATAATTGGCTATCTAGTGCTATTAAAGTTGTTGATTTTATCGCAATACACTACATTCAAGAAGTACTTAAAGAAGATCCTGTGAAGCATAAAGATCATGGTAAAGAAAGATCAAGGTATATACAGATTAATCAAAATGGTATAAGTGCTCAAAAAGCTGGAAGAATAATGGATAACCTCTATGGTGACAGGAACAAAATGGAACACCAGACTAAAAATGACCCTAATAATCCAACAAAGCAAATAATGGTCACACCTAAATATAGTAGAGTTCTTAGAAATATAAAGAAAAACTTCCCTACTGCATTAATCACTTTTGATGAAGTTTATAAAGAGCACTACGCTTAGTAATATAAGGTAGTAGACTTTATGCAAGGTAGGTACAGTGTAGTGTACCTACCTTAACACTATCTTTTTTACAGAGAAGTCTTTTCTAACTCTCTTTGCTCCTAAAGCCATTTGGTTAGGTTGTACCTGTTCAACTTAAAAACACTTCCATTGAATTATACAACCGACTGTAGTGTTCTTGCACGATATACATCTATCACTATATATAGATAGCAATGTTAGCTAAGCTGTAAGTATATGCTTAAGATTATTTTAGAAACTCGGACACTTGGTACTACCAACCTCTCTCACCAAGACTAAATAGAAAAGCTCGCCTTCCCATTCTATCAATCCAACACAAGTGCTCGCAGAACATCTTGTCTAGCAGTCTCTGCTTAGTTGTTCTTCGTTTGCCACTTCGAGAGCAGATGTAATCAACTACCTCCAAAGATACTAATTTGAAAGCATAGCTGGTTTGTGTAAATGGCTTCCTAAGCTTCTGAATTTTCGTGGGTCTAGCATCTGGAGTTTGCTTAATGTGCTCCACTTGCAGCCTTCTGATGTTTCGACGCAATACGCGAACAGCTCGCTCATTATTCTTCGTTGACTTGTAGATCAGGTGAAAATGAGGAAGCCAAAGTCCACAGCTCCTGTGTCGGTCTAACTCTAGTGTTCCAAACATAGGTCCGTCAAAGCCACTTCGTCTGATCTGCTTTCTCATTCGATCTTTTGCTTTACGCAAATCAAAGTCAAAAAGGGCGTCATCATGAAATGCTCGGTTATAATCAATTATGGTAGCAGCAAACCACTGTCCTTTGTCACGTCGTATTTTGGCTACGAGTTCATCCACTCGTTTTACACGAAAATCCCGATTACAGATCTTACACGCGACACTATTGCACTTGTCTTGCTGCTCACAGCATCTAATAAGCTTGTCAGCTAAGGCGTTGTTCTCAAGACCGCCTACTCTTTGCAAGATGCTTACGCGTATATTGTTCTCCTCCAGCGCGTCATTGTACGACTCGAACTTAGGAAGATGTTTTAATGAGTAGTATCTAGCCATTACTTCAAAACCTCATTCATCAGTTTCTCGTGCTTTTTGTTTAAACCTTGAGTTCTTGGCCTAGACTCTATCCACTCTTTTATTTCATGTTCGTACCAAGCAACTCTGCCTTCCGAAACATCAATTGAGGCAGGAAAGGAGCCAGCATCCATCCAACGATAGATAGTGGCGCGCGACACACCAATGGCTTTCAAAATTTCGTTAATGCTTACCAGTTGTGGAAGAGACATTGTTTTTCTCCGTCTTGTATGAGTTCAAGACGGGATTTACAGTTTTCAATTTGTCCCTAATCTCCATAGCTACATCACATTCTTTTTTTCAATTTCGTGAGGCTCACAAAAATTTAAACCCCATTTAAACAGGTACTTAATAATATCTTTCAGCCTTATCGTGAGCCTCACAAAACAAAATCGTTTGTCATGTTAAAATTCCAATATCAGTTTTTCATACGTAGATACGATATGGCTAAGTCACCAAAAGAAAGACAAAGAGATGTTGCATTGCGACGCAAAGAATCAGGGTTAGTACAGAAAAAATGCTATTTCACAGAGTTCACAACTGATGGTTTAGAGCAAGTTTCTGAACTACTTGGATACAGTCAGAAAGACCTTAATAGAGATGAGAATACTTCTTTCATTCTTGATTACTGCGTATCTGTAACTCTGAGTTTTCTTGAAGGCTACGATAGTGGAACTCTTCCTAAAACGAAGGAGGCACAGTATCTATTTAAGATGAAACAGATCGCTACTTTCAGACAAGACCGTGGTGACTCAGATCAAGATGTTTTAGGGCACCTAATAAGGTGGAAATACAAAACACCTACAATAATGAAAAAAAGAAAAGACGGAAGTTATGTGCCTCGGCAGCGTATTAACTGGAGCATTGAAGGCGTAGAGCTACTCTTGAATGACAAGAAGTATGCTCGGCAAGTACAATTGTTGAATCAGCATTTTAATGTCGAGTAGTTGTGGTTCCGTCCAAGAATTGTGATGACAATCAAAACTAGAGAACAATTATGACATTTTGTTTTGTTACCCAAAGATTTACCCAAACATAACAAAATAAATCATTTAATCACTAAAAATCAATTATTTAGCTTGTAAGTTCAGATGCCGCCAGCCCAAACGTTTGGAAAAGGCCACCTTCGGGTGGCCTTTTTTGTATCAACTAAAATAGTCTCTTTTTTCAAACATTCATGCTTTCTGAAATCCTACTACATGGATTACCGCATACCTTTGGCCCATGTAGGTTTACAAACTCGTTGAGTATTAATCAGTAAACAAGAAGTTCATAAGTACTAATCAAAAAGGCAGAGAGCATGGTACTAAAAGCCCTGTAACTTAAAAGTCTTCTGCTTACCTATCCTTTCTAAGAGATAACTAGATCTAAGTCTAAAGTCTATACTCATCTCCCTCGATGAATTGATTGATGTATTCATTGTTAGTCCCTACTCGCTTGTTTCATTACAACTCTATAGATGTAATGACTACAAACAGTAGTTACAAAAAATAATGTAACTCTAATCACAAAGTAACCTTAGATATTGAACAGAAACACAACATATATAGATTTTTAAATTTCAAAATGAAAATATTGTTGTGAAAAATTAAGTTGCTGGAATTATTACAGTCATATTAGTGAGCATTGTAATGAATTTTGAAGAAAGTAAATTGAATGACGAACACGTTAATCAATACACACCGCAAATCAATGGTGTGTTAACAAAGAAAGGAAAACCCCTTAGTAGTCTGAAGGTTAGCCTTAGTATTGGTTTAAGCACGTCAGGGAAATCAATAGACTTATCAACATTCACAGACAGTACTGGTCGCTTTGAGTTTTCTCCAGTCTATGAAAATAAAAACATCATAAGCACTCCTCTTATTGAACACTATGTAACTATTGTTTTAGTCGCAGAACTCAGCAATGATGAAAGTACTATTATTTGGGAAGGAAGCTTTGATGGTTATAAAATAGAGGATTACGTAAAAAATAACATGGCTAACCTTGCTTGTGACACTGAGAACCCTCTTAAGTACTTTGCTTTTTCAATTGATGATGAAGAAAACGATGACTACTACGTGAACAGCCAATGTAACTTATTTGGTTATATAGACTCTGACTTGTATGGAAATTAAATAATGCACTCATGATGCAACTCCAGTTCCTATGTCTCCTCTTTGGCCATTCATTCACGGGGGCATTGAGTATCGGTTAGAAGGAGGTTCTGGTATCGACTTCCACGCTCATGGACTAGAAAAAAATCTGTTCCGGGTTATGTCAATAACGCTACAAGTAATGAGTGATCGGCACTACAATCTAAGCCTTAAACTTATCTAGAACGCAACGTATTTCTTGACTTCAACAATAGATATAACGCTCGGATGACTGATGGTTGGGTAAGTAAAATAGTCTCTTCAACTTTGACTTTACTAAGAATTTCAGGTCTGGGTCATATAATACAACAGATGCGACCGTAGGCCTTGCTACTTGGGTTCAATTAGCTAATTTCAGAGCTAAAAAATGAACGTAACGAACACGTACGCGGTATTATAGGCCACATAAATGTAATGTCAGGCAATGCGGAAATTAACCTATCTAATATTACTTGTAGAGCAATAAAGCTTTGTTTTTCAAGGTTAGTAAAAAGGCTAGACAGTCATGCTAGTAACGTATTAAATACCCTGGAGTAACAATAAAATAAATTAGCCATCGTTTTATATATACGCTTCATCGGTCTTAAATTATTTGAATGATAAATAATAAAAGTGCGAAGCTATTTTGCTTCGCACTTTTATTGAGTCCAGCACGGCTAACTATATTAGAAGCGATACTCTACACCTAGTGATGCTTGGTTAAAGTCTGTTTCCGTGTTTGCACCGTTCGCGACATTCTCCGCATTGAGTTCTACGTCGTACCACATATATTCTGCGTTAACTAAGAAGTTATCAGTAACTTTAAAACCCACACCGGCACCAGCGAATACACCTTCATCATCTTTGTTGCCTTGGAAGCCCGCAACGTTGTAATCCGTCGAGTACCACATTTGACCGCCTTTTGCGTAAAGGTCGACACGATCAGCAATGGGAGCGGTAACTTTTAGAGCCGCGGTATAGCCGTCCGTTTCGGCATTTGCTAGGTTATTACCATAGCTACCGAAATCAATGTAACCACCCTCCAACGCTAAGTAAGGATTAAAACGGTAACCAACTAAACCTTGAATAACATCGCTGTCATCATCAAAGTCATCTTGTCCATCAACTTTTAAGTAACCGTAGTTGGCGCCAACATACACACCATGATCGTTGGAGTCCGCAGCATGTGATAAAGTACTAAACGTTGCTAAAGAAAAAAGGCTAATCAAAGTAACAACATTGCTTTTCATTTCGTTCTCCTAATATAAGTTCCATTGAAGGTTCGAATAGTAAAGAGCAAATGCAATGCCAACTTTAAATTAATGAAAAATATATTTAATTTTATAGAATACTGACAATCCTCTAAAGATCGCCGAACAAAAATAGAAAAAAAGAGCTGTCTGTTTACTTTATATAAACAATACTAAATTGAGGTTAATCGCTGATGTGAAAAAGATTCTTGTTAATTTGTAGATTTTTCAAAGAAATTAAATAAACATCTAAAATACTCTTATAGATTAATCAGTCAAAAAATGCTTAGCTAGTTTTTATAAGAAAGGAAGCTAATCACACATACGTTGCATCTTACTTTGCTTCAAGCCATGAATATTCTACTCTTTGCCTAAGCAGAGTTTAATGGAACTGAAGTATGTTAAAAGGCAGTGAATACCCTTCTATTCGAGCATTAAGGACGTTTGTCGCGGTCTCTAATTACCTCAGTTTCTCTAAAGCAGCGGATGCACTATGTATTACGCAAAGCGCAGTAAGCAAACAAATCGCATCGCTGGAGCAATTGGTGGGTTTACCTTTAATACAAAGAGGGGCGAGTGGTATTGAGTTAACCGAAGAAGGCAAGCGTTATCTGCCGCAAGTCACAGAAGCTTTGGAGCTTATTCAGCATGCAACTGCCAACTTAATCCAGTCAGATTCAAAGCAAGAATTACTCACCGTGGACGTAACCCCTTCTTTTGCCAGTCTTTGGTTGATACCTAATATTGATGACTTCCACCAGCAACATCCTAACATCCGAGTAAGAGTCTGTACCGGGGATGGGAACGTCAAAGATTCGAGCAACGAAAGTGACTTACATATTCGCTGCCTTCCATTATCCACACATTATGAATACAGCCACTTACTGTGCGAAGAAACATTGTTATTAGTCGGTTGCACAAATGCTCCTGCAATTGAGAGTGTGCACGCTGTTAGTAATTATCCGTTTATACCTCAAATCACTCGCCCTCAGCTATGGGAGCAATTTAAAGCGGTCTACACTGTAGAATCTCCCGTTACCTATCAACCTGTAGGCGTCGAACATTTTTACCTAGCTTGCGAAGCTGTCAGAATGGGAAAAGGGCTCGCCTTGCTTCCTGATTTTATGGCGCAGTATTCGATTTTAAGAGGGGACATTCAGCATGTTCTCAACCTCTCTTTACAGAGCGGTTATGGTTATTACGTGATGATTCCAAATTATCGACTTTCAGCTAAAAAAGTAGTGGCATTTCACGAATGGCTGAAGAGCAAGCTAAGTTAATGTTGTTTCTTTAAACTCGTTTAGGTAAACCAAAACAACTCAAAGACTTCGGTATCTGTCTGCTCAAATTTATGGCATTCTCATCCATACTATTTAAAAAGGATAAATGGATAGTAGGATATGGACAGCAACACGCCAAGACTCTCTTTACGCACCATTGAGCCGACCGATTACCCAGAGCTCGCGGAATTAATGGACCTTGTTTTTCCTGATGTTGGTGGCTCATGGCCACGCCTGACCATCATGGATCTTATTCATCAGTTTCCTGATGGACAAATCTGTATTGAGGACAACGGAAAAATTGTCGGCGCAGCGCTAACAATCAAAGTGGACTACAACCGATTTTCACTTCCTCACCTGTACACCGACATCATCACCGAGAACAACGTCATCCAAAACCAAGTGACCGGTGACGCCATGTATGGTCTCGATGTATTTGTTCACCCGGACTACCGTGGGCTGCGTTTAGGTCGCCGTCTGTATGATGCGCGTAAAGAACTTTGCCGGAGTAAGAATTTCAAAGCAATTTTAGCCGGTGGTCGCATCCCGAATTACCACAAATATGCTGACGAACTGAGCGTGGCTGAATACATCGACAAGATAAAACGCCGTGAGCTTCACGATCCTATTTTGTCTTTTCAGCTTGCAAACGACTTCGATGTCAAACGTATTATGCGTGGTTACTTGCCAGAGGACAGTGCTTCTAAAGGCTACGCAACTCTGCTGGAGTGGGATAACTTTTTCTACGAAGAGGATATTCAATCCGTACACGATGTAGAAAAAACACTGATTCGGATTGGTGTTGTGCAATGGCAAATGCGCGCCATGAATGACTTAGAGGACTTGCTCGATCAGGCTGAGTTCTTCATCTCTTCTCTTGCGAACTACAAAGCCGATTTCGCCCTATTTCCTGAATTCTTTAACGCGCCGCTGATGGGCTTGCAAAACGACCAAAATTCCGTCGAAGCAATTCGCTTTTTGGCTAGCTTTACAGAAGAGATCAAAAACCGCTTCTCGCAGATGGCAGTCACCTACAACATCAACATTATTGCTGGCAGTATGCCCGTCATCGAGGATGGCAAACTGTATAATGTGGCCTACTTGCTGCAACGAGATGGTGAAATTAACGCTCAATATAAAATCCACATCACGCCCCATGAGCAAAAAGACTGGGTGATCGACGGTGGTGACAATGTTCAAGTGTTCGAAACCGATGCGGGCAAAGTCGGCATACTGATTTGTTATGACAGCGAGTTCCCAGAGTTGGGAAGAATGCTCGCCGAACAAGGCGCACAAATTGTGTTCGTTCCTTTCTGGACAGACACAAAAAATGGCTACCAACGAGTACGAATCTGTTCCCAATCACGAGCCATCGAAAACGAATGCTACGTTGCAATTGGGGGCAGTGTCGGCAACTTACCTCGTGTTGATAATGTCGATATCCAGTACGCACAATCTGCCGTATTCTCACCGTCGGATATCTATTTCCCGCACGATGCGACCTTGACAGAAGCAAGCGCCAACACCGAAATGATAATCTTCGCTGATGTTGATTTGACTAAGTTGAAACAGCTTAATACCGAAGGCTCTGTCACCAACTTACGTCATCGCCGCCTTGATTTGTATGGCGCATTCACCAAAGCCAAAGAGTCATAAGGATCTCCCTAGTTCGCCGCTACCAAAGAGCGTGGCGGCGAGTAAAGCCAGCTGCAGGTTGATTCTGCGCAATTATCAGAGGCATGTCAGTTTTTCTCAACGGTGAGAAACAAGAATTGACCCAATAGGACATTCGGAGTATCACTCCAACTTCGTTCCGCTTTTATTAGGGGAAAGCTTTTGGAACATATTAACGAACTTCTCGTGTCAATGAAGCCTTTGCTTGAGCAATACGGCTACGTTGCGCTGATTGTCAGTATATTTCTAGAAGGGATAGGTATCCCGATGCCTGGTCAATCACTGATGATCGCGGCATCTTTGCTCTCGTCAGAACAAGTCATGAACCTAAGTATGGTAATGATGGTATCGTGGCTGAGCTGCTTTTTGGGTAATACCTGTGGTTACCTAATCGGCTATTACTTTGAAGGCTGGTTGGATAAAAAAGGCTACATTTCCGGCCCGAAGATGCAAACGCTTCAATTGACTATCCAGAAATACGGCCCTACGTGCTTGGTCGTCAGCCGCTTTATTGAAGGAATGAAGCAATTTATGCCTCTTGCATGCGGTATCGCGAAAATGCCACGTAGAGAGTTTTTGCTCGGTAACGCCCTCGCGGCGACGGTTTGGGTATTGGTATTCAGCTTGTTAACTCACTTTGCATTTGAGCATTTAAGCGTGTTGAGCAACCTGTACACCGAATACAAATATCTGGTATGGGCATTTGCTGCTGTCTTATTTACGTGGATGGTTTTAGGTATTGTTAAACGCAAAAAAGCCAAATCAATGCAATAACAACAGTCTCTTCATTAGCGCATAACTAAAGCTCGTGGTATCAGTGAGATACGCAACACGAGCTTTTATCTTTTTCTTTACGTGTAAAATTTAAACAGCCATTTAGACGTCTAGACGTTGACAATGTAGAAATGTGATATTAGTCTGCTCTTCTCTCTTATCATTAACATTGTCGTTTACATGTCCGGTTCCCAACAAACTACTAAAACAGTTGCACCGTCTGCGGTCGCACTGATCCCATTAATTGTATTCCTTGCGCTATTTATTGGCGTAGGCACTTACTTATCTTTGCAAGGCGTGGAATTTGCCTTCTACCAGCTGCCTGCACCCATCGCGGTATTACCAGCCATCATCATTGCGTTTCTTTTAAGTAAAGAGAAACTTAACCGCTCAATCGAACACTTCATGCGTGGTGTTGGCCACCCAGACATCATCGCAATGTGTATGATCTATCTGCTTGCAGGTGCCTTTGCTGCGGTAGCAAAAGCCTCTGGTGGTGTTGATGCAACAGTGAACCTTGGTTTATCCGCTATTCCAACCAGCATGATTTTACCGGGCATTTTTCTGATTTCTGCTTTTATCGCAACAGCAATGGGGACTTCGATGGGTACCATCGCAGCCGTTGCCCCCGTAGCGTTGGGGATTGCTGAATCAGCAGGAATGAGCTTACCGTTAACCGCAGGCGTTGTGCTGAGCGGCGCTATGTTTGGTGATAACCTTTCTATCATCTCTGACACCACCATCGCGGCGACACGCTCTCAAGGTTGTGAGATGAAAGACAAGTTTAAAGAGAACATTCGTATTGCTTTACCTGCGGCGTTGATCGCGATTGCAGTGTTCGCTTTCAACAGTACCGCGACTCAAGTGCCTGAAACTGGCGATATTGAGTGGCTAAAAGTCTTGCCGTACATCACTATTTTGATCCTAGCGGTATCTGGTGTGAATGTGTTTGTGGTTCTGTCGATTGGCATCCTTTTGGCTGGCGGCGTGAGCTTGGCATCGATTGACAATTACGGACTAACTAATCTAGCCCAAGACGTTTACAAAGGCTTTGGTAACATGCAAGAGATCTTCTTGTTATCCATGTTGATTGGTGGTTTGAGTGAACTGATGCGTCGCCAAGGTGGTCTTGCTTTTCTAACAAATTTCGTTAGTAGCCTTATCCACGCGTTTGGCTCTAGTCACTCTAAGCATGCGAACAGTCGTGCAAGCGAGCTAGGTATTGCAGGTTTGGTATCAATGGTCAATGGCTGTACGGCAAACAACACCGTAGCCATCATTGTATCGGGCAGCGTTGCTCGCCAACTGGCGGAAGAGAATAATGTCTCTCCTCGCCGCTCAGCAAGCTTGTTAGACATTTTCTCATGCGTGGTGCAAGGCGTGTTGCCTTACGGTGCTCAAGTACTGCTGCTAGGTTCCGTGTTCAACCTCTCGCCACTTGAAGTAGTTGCCAATTCTTACTACTGTTTTGCATTAGCGATAGCGGCTGTTGTCGCGGTGTTTATCAAACATCCCGCTCGTCAACCTGTAGCGCAAACTGAGAACTAACGACAAATACCGAAAAGGCTCCGATGGAGCCTTTTTACTTTCCTTTCTTCTTTTTTTCTTTTCCGCGAGCAGATTTACTTCAAAGCTGAACGCAAACTTTGCGCACTGTGTAAAGGAATCGCAAAGCGATGCGCCACATCGCGTAGAGATTCCACCTGAGCCTCGTTACTGATTGCTAATTCGCCTGCCACATCGACGTGGTTATTCTCAAACCCCACTCTCACATCGAATCCAAGTAACATCGCACTCGCTAAACAGTCTTGCTCTCGCGCGCCAAAAGCACAAATGGCACATCGAATTTCTTCCTCGACAAAATGCGCCAAATTCAAACCTCGTAAATCCCATGGCGAAGACTGTTGAGCTTGGTGATAACGCCCTAACACCACTAATGCATGCTGATGCGTTTTAGGTAACACGCCCGCATCACGCAGTTGGAAATAACGTTCAATGTCGGTTGCATCGTAGAGAATAATTTGGCTCACGATGTTGTGTTCTGCCACCCAATGGAAAAAGGCATGCCCTTCTTTCTCACTTGCGCGATCAGGGATTAACTCCCTCAATGCAAAAGAAGCCGCTTCTGGTTTCACAGCTTTAACTAACGCCATCTGTTGTGGCGGAGAATACAAGCCCACCGCCTCTGTGGTGAGCTGTACCATCATGTTTTGTCCCACCGCTTCTTTCACGGCATGGTAAATTGCCATGTTGTCGTCGATGTCTAATGAATGACGTCCGTTGGCGTCTCTAGCATGCAAATGGATCATGGCAGCCCCTGCCGTTTGACAAGCGATAGCCTCTGCAACCAGTTCGTCTGTTGTCATGGGTAAGCTGGCGTGATCGTACTTAGTTTTTCTTGCACCGTTTGGGGCCACGATAATAGCGATAGGCTCTCGTATAGATCGATTTTCTAATTCCATTCCTTCGCTACCTCTTTTAGCGTTAATGAGAGTTTGCCAACTAGCTCATCAATATGGTGAGGCTGAATAATGAATGGCGGTGCAAGCAAGATATGATGCCCATTAACGCCATCAATCGTTCCGCCCATTGGATAGCACATTAAGCCATTTTCCATTGCTCGCTGTTTGATGCGTTTGTCTGCCAATGTGGCTTTACTCAGAGGCGCCTTGCTTTCTTGATCCGCCACCAGCTCAATGCCAACAAACAAACCTTTACCACGAATGTCGCCAATGTACGGTAAATGGGCCAATGCAGAAGTAAGCTCATTACGCAGCAAAGCACTTTGCTGATTCACCGCCGTTAATAAATCATCTTGGAAGATGGTTTGAATGGTTGCCACGGCAGCAGCGCACGCCACAGGGTGCGCCATAAAGGTATGGCCATGTTGGAAAAAACCGCTTCCACCGGCAATAGCTTGGTAGACTCGATCATTCGCAACCACCGCGCCAATAGGTTGATAACCCGCACCAAGCCCTTTAGCCATACACACCAGATCGGGGTCTGCCTCTTCTTGCTCAAACGCAAAAAAACTACCACTGCGTCCAACGCCACACATGACTTCATCCAAGATCAATAACACATCGTATTGGTCGCATATTTCGCGAATACGCTTGAAATAACCTTGTGTGGCAGGCACAGCTCCAGCGGTGGCTCCCACAATGGGCTCGGCGACAAAAGCCATGACATTATCAGCCCCAAACTCAAGAATTTTTGCCTCTAGCTCATTCGCCGCTCGCAATGAGTAATCCAATTCCGACTCATGACTCTGCTGATAACGATAAGCATAGCAAGGGGCGATATGATGGCTCGGGTGTAAGATGGGTTTGAACGGTTCACGTCGCCATTCATTACCTCCGACAGCCAAAGCCCCCAAGGTATTGCCGTGATAACTTTGCTGACGCGCGATGAATTGCTTTTTCTCTGGCTTACCTGATTCCACGAAATACTGCCGCGCCATTTTTAGTGCCGACTCCACCGCTTCTGATCCGCCACTGACTAAATACACATGGTTGAACTGTTCAGGCATGTGCTGACAAACCAATTCTGCTAGGCGCTCACTGTTATCACTAGTAAAAAATCCAGTATGAGCAAACGGCACTCGCTCGATCTGTTCCAACATCGCTTTTTTAACGGCTTGATGACTGTGGCCAAGGTTTGATACCGCAGCCCCACCACAAGCATCGAGATACTGCTTTCCATGCTTATCGAATAGATAAACACCTTCACCTCTATCGATGATTGGCAGCGTGGCATGGCAGTGACGGTGAAATACGTAAGACATTTGAGTCCCTTCCAATGTGTAATACATGCACACATCATCAGGAACAAACCCAAACGTGACAAGAGAATAAATCTCACCCTCTATGAGCTTTTGGAATACCACAAACCAAAAACACCAAAACCCTTGATATTTAAACAATAAAATAAAAATAGGCCAGCTTTTTTAAAGACTGGCCTATGGGTAACCCAAAGCTAAAAAAAGAATCGTTTTACGCGTTTAGTGCCTGTTCTAAATCGGCTAGAATATCGTCAATATGTTCAATACCCACCGATAAACGAATCATCTCTGGAGACACACCAGCTTGTTTTTGTTCTGCTTCGCTCAATTGACGATGAGTCGTCGATGCAGGATGGCAAGCCAATGATTTTGCATCGCCAATGTTCACCAAACGCTTAAAGATTTTCAAAGCATCATAAAAACGCACACCAGCGTCATAACCATCTTTTAAACCAAACGACAAAATCGCAGAAGGCTTACCTTTCATGTATTTTTCGGCGAGATGAAAGTGTTCAGAACTTGGCAATCCGGCATAACTTACCCAACTGACTTTGTCATTCTGTTCCAAGAATTCAGCCACTTTGAGTGTGTTCTCGGTATGGCGCTCCATACGCAGCGGTAACGTTTCTAGCCCTTGCATAAGCATAAATGCATTCATCGGTGATAATGCTGCTCCGGTATTACGCAGTGGTACGGTACGCGCACGCCCGATAAATGCCGCCTCACCAAACGCTTCGGTATACACCACGCCGTGGTAAGAAGGTTCTGGTTGGTTGAAAACAGGAAAGCGGTCTTTGTGCTGCGCCCAAGGGAATTTACCGGAATCCACAATCACGCCACCTAATGTGGTGCCATGCCCACCAACGTATTTAGTGAGAGAGTGAACTACGATATCCGCACCAAATTCGATGGGTTTGCAAAGCACTGGCGTCGCAACGGTGTTGTCCACAATCACAGGTACGCCTTGTGCGTGAGCAAGCTCCGCCACGCGTTCTAAATCAATGATATTACCGGCTGGGTTGCCAATGCTCTCGCAGTACACCGCTTTGGTATTTTCATCAATTAACTCAGCCAAACTTTCTGGTTTGTCATCTTTGGCAAATTTCACTTGAATACCTTGATTTGGCAGCATGTGCGCAAACAAGGTGTAAGTACCGCCATAAAGTTGCGGCGTAGAAACGATGTTATCGCCTGCTTGCGCTAAGGTCAGAATCGCATAGTTAATCGCTGCACTCCCCGCACTCACGACCAATCCAGCAATGCCGCCTTCTAACGCCGCCACGCGTTTTTCCAGAACATCGTTAGTCGGATTCATGATGCGAGTGTAGATATTACCCGGCACTTCCAAGTTAAACAGATCAGCGCCGTGCTGCGCGTTATCAAACTCGTACGCGACTGTTTGATAAATCGGCGTCGCGACAGATTTAGTGGTAGGGTCAGTTTCGTAACCAAAATGGATGGATAGCGTTTCGTCTTTCATGTTCTTCCCTGTCTTTCATCACTCAAATAGCGGCAAGCAAAGCACTTACCTTGCTTAAAACTTATATTGCCCAATTTTTCAACAAATAACGTAGGGATGAATCACAGAGATAAAACGCTAATTCAACTGTCCAAGTAACCAGTGACGAAACGTTTCTGTCGCATTCGTACGTGTGTTCATGATCAAGTAATACCCTGCATTGGCAGGAATCGGTTTGAATGGAGAAACCAAACGCTCTGTCGTCAATTCATCCTCAATCAGTGCCATTCGTGCCATCGCAATCCCAACGCCTGCTTCGGCTGCAGACATCGCCATATCCGTTCGATTAAAAAAGTGTCCGATATCGGTTTTAAAATCCAACCCCATCGCTGACGCCCAATATAGCCACTCATAGTCACGCGTCGCTTTTTCCCATGGCATCGCATCGTGTAGTAGCGTCGCCTCTTGCCATTGCTTCACTGGCATTGAGTTTTTTTGCTCACCAAACAACGTTTTTAGCCAGCCATGATCCTCAAGGTATTTTGGACTCATCACCGGTAGCAGATGCTCATCCAAAATCAGCTCCGCGTTAGCATTTCTATAAGGATGAAGACCATAGTCAATTGCGACGTCATAGTCTTTTATCTCACTATTTACCAGCGCACCTTCCGCAAAGATTTGTACTTGGATATCCGGATTATCATGATGGAAGCTTTCGAGCTTTGGGACTAACCATTTGAAAGCAAAAGAAGGCGTCAACTTCAAACGAATTTCATTGGTTTGCTTTTCTACTTTGAGCTCATCAAGCAATTTGCTCAGTTCCGAAAAGTGAAACTGCGTCGCTTGGTGTAACTGAGTGCCTTTTACGGTTAAACGAATACCGCGAGAGTGGCGTTCAAATAAAGTAAAACCTAATAACGCTTCCAAATGAATAATTTGTTGGCTTATGGCACCAGTGGTGAGGTGTAAATGTCTTGCAGCACCAGTAAAGCTGTTGTACTCCGCGACTTGGCTAAATAAACACAAACCACTTATCAGATTACTTTTCATCCTTGAGCCTATAGTTTTTCTAAACGCTGTGTGTAATTTATATCGATTGTTAACAAAAGGTAAAGAAAAGAAACTGAGCACTCTGATAAATGTGTGGAGTGCATCAATGGAAGTCATCGTATTAGGCAGCGGCGTTATCGGCTTAACCTCTGCTTGGTATTTATCTCAAGCAGGCTATCAAGTTACCGTCATTGACCGCCAAGCAAGCAGTGCCATGGAAACGAGCTTCGCCAATGCCGGGCAGATCTCATATGGCTATTCTTCGCCTTGGGCTGCGCCTGGTGTTCCTGTTAAAGCCATTAAGTGGTTAATGGAGGAGCATGCTCCACTTAAAATCAAACCCACTCTGAATGCCGACATGATCCGCTGGGCAAGTAAAATGGTCGCGAACTGCACCCTACCTCGCTATCAAGTTAACAAGGCTCGCATGCTTTCGATCGCCAACCACAGCCGTATTTGCTTAGAACAGTTACGCCAAGAACACGCCATTGAGTATCAAGGACGTCAGTTTGGGACCTTGCAAGTATTCCGAACACATCAACAGCTGCAAGCCATTGAAAAGGACATGCAGCTCCTTGAACAAAGCGGAACCCGATTTAAGCTAATGGACGTCGAACAATGTATTGAACAAGAGCCAGGGCTTGCACTTGTGAAAGACAAACTGGTTGGTGGCTTGCATCTACCTGATGACGAAACGGGCGATTGCCATCAATTTTGCCAACAACTAACGGAGCTTGCTAAGGCACACGGTGTCCGATTTGAGTTCGATACTGAAGTAAGCAATTGGGTTACAGTAGGCAAAAAGATCATAGGTGTCCAAACGAACCGAGGACAATTTAAAGCAGACCAATATGTGGTGGCCTCTGGCAGCTACTCTACAGCGCTACTCAAGCAACTCGATATTGATATTCCGGTCTACCCTGTCAAAGGCTATTCACTCACCATCCCGATGGAAGATGAACACTTCTCTCCTCGATCTACTGTGATGGATGAAACCTATAAAGTCGCTATGACTCGATTTGATGACAGAATTCGCGTAGCTGGCACCGCAGAATTAGCAGGGTTTGATGCTTCCCTTCCACAAAAGCGCAAAAACACTATCGAAATGGTCATCCGTGATCTTTTTCCTCGTTGTGGTGACTTCAGCCAAGCTGAGTTTTGGAGCGGCTTTAGGCCAATGACGCCTGATGGCACACCAATTATCGGCGCGACTAAATACGATAACCTTTTTACTAACACCGGACACGGAACTCTGGGCTGGACGATGGCTTGTGGTTCAGGTCAATTGCTAGCAAGCGTAATGAAAGGTGAAAAAGCAAAAGTGATGGATAATGCGGAACTTAACCTTTGTCGTTACGCCTGAGCACATGACTGAACAAAAAACAGACAGACACTTACTCCACAAAATGCATAACCATTGGCATTTTTAACTCATCAAAATCGCAGTACATTTAAATGACAATGTGCTGCATAATTAATCATCAGGCAAATCTTCTACCTAAAAGGAGCAAATAAGCAACAAGAACCAAATTTTAACAACTACTCTCCATTCTGTGTTCATCATCACGCTACAAAGGATTTGTAGCTAAAAAAGTTAACAATTGCATTACATAAAGGGTAATGTATTGTGTGAAAAACAACCACAAACACAACTAACAGGGAAAATACTCATGCAGTCATTAGTTGATTTTCTGAATGGAATTATTTGGAGCCCGGTACTGATCTATTTGTGCCTTGGCGCAGGTTTGTTCTATTCAATCATGACGCGTTTTGTACAAATTCGTCACTTCTTTGAGATGTGGCGCTTATTACTTTCAGGGAAGAGTTCAACAAAAGGGATATCATCATTTCAGGCACTTGCCGTTTCACTATCTGGCCGTGTAGGTACAGGTAACATTGCTGGTGTTGCTGCTGCTATCGGTTTCGGTGGCCCAGGTGCCGTATTCTGGATGTGGGTCGTTGCCTTCTTTGGCGCTGCAACCGCATACGCAGAATCAACACTTGCACAAATTTATAAAGAAGAAGACGAAGGCGAGTTCCGTGGTGGCCCTGCTTACTATATTGAGAAAGCAATGGGACAAAAATGGTACGCTTGGATCTTTGCTATCGCGACCATCTTTGCTTGTGGTGTTCTACTTCCTGGCGTTCAATCGAACAGTATCGGTAACGCAGTAGAAGCCGCATTTGGCTCAGGTGACATGATTGAAACCGCTATTGGTACCTTCAGTTTTGCTAAAATTTTCACTGGTACGGTTGTTTGTGTCATTTTGGCTTTCATCATTTTTGGTGGCGTAAAGCGTATCGCGAACTTTACCCAAGTCGTTGTGCCATTTATGGCGTTAGCTTACATCATTACTGCGTTTGTCATCATCCTTCTAAACATTGGTGAGGTTCCACGCATTTTCGGCATGATCATTGGTGACGCGTTCACACCAATGGCAGGCGTTGGTGCAGCAATCGGCTGGGGTGTAAAACGTGGTGTCTACTCCAACGAAGCAGGTCAAGGTACTGGTCCTCACGCAGCAGCAGCAGCGAGTGTTGATCACCCTGCTCAGCAAGGTCTTGTTCAATCTTTCTCTATTTACATCGATACACTACTTGTGTGTTCAGCAACCGCGTTCATGATTCTTATCACTGGCGCGTACAACGTAAATGGTGCGATTGAAGGTACATTCCTGGTTCAAAACCTACCAGCGGATATTGGTGCAAATGGCCCTGTGTTTACACAGATGGCGATCGAAAGCGCACTACCTGGCGTGGGTAAACCATTCATCGCAATCGCTCTATTCTTCTTCGCGTTTACGACCATTCTGGCTTACTACTACATTGCAGAAACGAACATTGCTTACATTCGTCGTACGTTCAAAGTAAATGGACTGATGTTTATTCTGAAAGTCATCATTATTTCATCCGTGTTCTACGGAACCGTGAAAACCGCCAACTTAGCATGGGCGATGGGTGATGTAGGCGTAGGACTGATGGCGTGGCTAAACATCATCGGTATTTTGATCATTTTCTTTATGTCGAAGCCTGCACTCAAAGCACTGAACGACTACGAAGAGCAACAAAAACGTGGTGTGACCGATTTTACATTTAACCCTGTTGCACTGGGCATTAAAGGCGCAGATTACTGGGAAGATAAGTACCGACGTAAAACGGGTAAAGCTCCAACGGCAGACAGCAATAGCGCAGAAACTGTTGAGCAACCATCAACGTAGCGTTATCACATAAATAAGAAAAAGCAGTGGTCCGATTGAGGACATAAAAAAGGGGGATTAACCAATAGTTAATCCCCCTTTCTTCATTATGAGTAACAGCTTAGGCGATAACCGCTTCAACTTTACGAGCGATTTTTGCTTTACCGACAGGTAACACTTCACGACCAAATTCGTTGTTCAGTACTTGCGCCATTGCGAAGTAAATTGCACTTGCGCCACAGAAGATACCCTCGAAGCCAGCGATAGCACCGATCACTTCGCTACCAGTGAAATCACGAGCAGCAAGCAAGAAGAACAGGATAGTTAGAGAACCAAATACCACTTGCTTCGCTGTTGGGTAACATAGAGAACCAATGAACATGAAACCAGTGAAGATGCCCCAAAGCGCTAGGTACCAACCCATAAAGCTTGCAGGGCTTGCAGGAAGACCCATGTGAGGCATTACGATTAGACCTACCAATGTTAGCCAAAATAGACCGTAAGAAGTAAACGCAGTTGTGCCGAATGTATCACCGCGTTTAAAGCACATGATGCCAACGATTACTTGGCTAAGGCCACCGTAAAAGATGCCCATCGCTAGAATCATAGAGTCAATTGGGAAAAATCCTGCATTATGAATATTGAGCAGAATAGTGGTCATACCGAAACCCATAAGACCTAGCGGTGCTGGGTTAGCCAGTTTTGTCGACATGTACAAATACCTTTTTTCAAAAATGTTGATAAAAAATGCGCGCGAATTTTAATGGGCTCCAGAACAAAAGAGAAAAGCTGTTATTGAAAACTTAGATTCCATAAATAAACCACTACATATATAAAAAAAGACCCTGCAAAAAAGCAGAGTCTTTATAGATGGTTAGGTTGTTTTTCACTCGATCACTGACAAGAAATCTCGTCCCAGAACCAGTTGCTTTGCGTTGGGCTTTCCCACACTCCTGGGCCATTTTTCGCAACAAAACATTTGTTTTGGTACGTCACTTTATCGCCGTTAGCGACTTGCGTTACACCCGGCTCCCACTGAATAAAATTGCCTGTCACTGGTGGTTCTGGCTCGGTTACTGGCGGCTCTGGCTCAGTCACCGGTGGTTCAGGTTCCGTTGTAGGCGGCTCCGTAGGAGTGCCTGAAACCAGCTTCCAAGGGTCTCCTTTCGTTGGCTCATTACCTTGTGACCACCATTTCGCTTCGTAAACAGCACCTTGGTAAGAAACTTGATCACCCGTGTTATATACTTTGCCAGAATCCCAAGCTGCCACACCACCTACAGGCGGATCGACCGGATCCACTGGGTCTAACTTGTCAACTACACGAACTTCTGGCCAACCCGCATGAGATTGGTAGAAGTTAGTTACACATTTCTCATAGTCACCCGCAACTAGCGCAGAGTAAGCCGTTTGGAAACCAACAAGTTCACATTCAAAAGAGTGGCCTCCCGGACGATCTGAGTAGTATTTCCAGTTCCCATCCCAGTTGGTGTACAACACGTCTGTCGCACCATTCAGATTTAAGCTGCCGTAAGGCGTCTGCTGCCAACAGGTATTGGTCTCATCGGCTTCAATTGGAATTTGATAATGAGCGGCAAGTCCTTCCCAATAGCGAATACGGTTAACAGGTTGGCCTTTATCTTTGTTTTGCTCTCCACACTCAATACCACCATTGATCACGTTGATGGTGGTACCAAAGCCGTAACCAATGCCAGCATCAAGCTCACGCTGTGAAGGCACCCAAGTACGGTCAATCACATGTAGCATTGCAGGTTTCGGTGCTTGTGGGGTTAGGAAGAACCAGATAGCCGATGCTAAGTTCAGCCACGAATCCGCAACCAAGCCTGGATTTTTCAGCAATACAGATGCATCGCCATCAAACATCACTTCAGAGAACGCGCCATAGTTAAAATGGTAAGAAAGCTGCTTTGCACCACGTCCAAAGTAACCTTGTCCAGACTCACATGGCCAGCGTTTGTTTTGCCAGTCATTTTGACCACAACCTGTTGTGTAACCTTCTTGCCCTTCAGACCATCCCATTTCTCGCACATGAACCAAAGCTTGCTGCCACTCTTCCAACCCTAGCGGATTATCCGATACGTTATCAATCGAAATATGGCCACCGGTTTCTTGTGCAAAGTGAGCAAACGCTGTCACGATCGATTTTTTACAAATTGCATCCGAATCACGACCGTCTGTGTACTCACCACAGAATGCAGGGAACTTACCAATTGCACGTAGGAAACGCGTGTAAGTGTATTCAGGTGCCGCCATTTGAGTCAGGAAGTCCCACTCACTTTCGGGGAATACACGCTCTACACGCTTCACGTTTTCTGGGTTGGTTGTCGCCCCTGGAACAATCGCTTCAACCACTGAGTTCGGGCGTGTCTCTAATGCTTGTGACCAAATGGCATACATAGGATCAGAAGTTTTGCTTTGCTCTACGGCTTGAACGTCACCACGAGCAATAACATAACCATTCGGATTTTGCGGATCGGGCTGAATATTCATACTCGCATTCACTTGTGCTGCTAAGACACAACTCAATGCAAGAGGAAGATGTTTGAGTGCAAACATGTCTAGTCTCCGGATTTCAACAATACAATATACGAGGAATAACTAGACATATAGTGGATCATATATACGAAACACCGAGCCAAGTACGTTGATTCTGCGAGACAAAATGAATAAATAGGTCCTCACACACATTTTGTCACAAGAAAAATGTTACCTTGACTCAAAAGAAAAGCGGAGACCCTGTGAGCCTCCGCTTTGTGATGTTTCTCTCTTTATTGTTCTGCCGAAACCACCTCTAGCTTCGCGGTTGACTTTTGTTTAGACAGCACAAAATAAACCACACACTGAGAAATAATTGCGGCAAGCACAATCACTGGTGAGGCGTTGATTCCAGCTAAAAGAAAACACCCTAATGCGATCATTCCATTGAGTAATGCGTAAGGCAATTGTGTACGGAAGTGCTCATACTGTTCACACCCCGCTCCTGTCGACGACAAAATCGTAGTTTCAGAGATGGGAGAACAGTGATCGCCAAACAAGCCACCAGATAATACCGCACCAATACAAACCAACAGTGGTGCATCAATCGCAACGGCAGTTGGGATCACTAATGGCATCATGATGGCAAACGTCCCCCAAGATGATCCCGTAGCGAACGAGATAATACCGGCCAGTAAAAACGCAACCGCTGGCAATAACCAGTAAGGGAAACCGGCTTGAGCTTGTTCAGCAATGTATGCAGCTGCACCTAATTCTTTCCCAACCGAGCTAAGCGCCCAAGCCAATACCAGAATCACCGCCACTGACATCATGTTTGACATCCCTTTCAGATAAACCTGAATACCATCCGAAAGCTTTCTTACGCCATAAAACGCCATCAGCGCAATTAAAGTGAAGGCCGCGAAGAAATATGCAGAAGAAAGTGCAGCCCTAAACGTTGATCCTGCCACTTTTTGAAATGGAAAACCGTGTGGCACGAGGATGGTACATAGAACCACCAGCATAACGAGCAAAGGTGCCCATACAAAACTAGATTTTGCATTTTTATGCGTAAACACATTCATGGACTCCTGCACTTTCCCAAAGTCGGAGCCCTGCTCTGCTAGTTGTTCAGCCTTCGCCATCGGTCCGAAATCTAATTTGAAGAAAGAGACAATCGGCACAATCGCGATCGCAAGAAAGGCGTAAAACTGATACGGGATCGCACCAATGAAAGCATCCCAATCACTCATACTGACATTCAGGGCAGTAAACTCTTTTTGAATCAATCCCATGATGTAAACGCCCCATCCGATAAAAGGGATCAAGATTGCGACGGGAGAGGAAGTAGAGTCGATAATAAAAGCTAATTTTTGGCGTGATACTTTTAACTTATCAAATAAAGGGCGAAAAACAGGGCCAACAATCAGTGGTGTACCAAGGTCTGAGAAGAAAATAACCACACCACCGAACCATGCGGACAGTTGAGCTTGGCATTTACTCGCAACCCATTGAGTAACCTTTTTAGCAAACGCCACACCACCGCCAGATTTCTCCATCAAGGCAACAAAGCCACCAATAAAGACCAAGAGCAAAATGACGCCCGCATTGTAGCTGTCAGTTAATTGCGGCAGTAGATAGCTTTTCATCAGTGCACTAAACGAGTCTAGTGGCCCTTTTTCGACAAATGTCCCTTCGAGCATAGCGACACCACTCACCACACCCGCGAATAAACCAACAACGACATTTCTTGTGGTCAGCGCGAGGAAAAGAGTAATAAGGATGGGAATGAGAGAGGTAACGTCAGCCTGTTCCATAGCAATACCATTTATGATAATTAAACAATTAAAATGAATATATATTTAATTTAACCGCATGTATATATCTCTCACAAAAAAGTTGAGCCACCTCTTCACAAACTTGAAGTACAAAAAAACCAGCCCGAAGGCTGGTTCTTATAAACTCAACTGTCTAGAGGAAAAATTATTCCCACTCGATAGTCGCTGGTGGCTTACCTGAAATGTCGTAAACAACACGAGAAATGCCATCAACTTCGTTGATAATACGGTTAGATACCTTACCTAGGAAGTCGTATGGTAGGTGTGCCCAATGAGCAGTCATGAAGTCGATAGTTTCTACCGCACGTAGAGACACAACCCAATCGTACTTACGGCCATCGCCCATTACACCAACAGAACGTACTGGTAGGAATACCGTGAACGCTTGAGATACTTTGTTGTATAGATCAGCTGCGTGAAGCTCTTCAATAAAGATAGCATCAGCACGGCGTAGCAAGTCACAGTACTCTTTCTTGATTTCACCAAGAACACGAACACCTAGACCTGGACCCGGGAATGGGTGGCGGTAAAGCATGTTGTAAGGCAGGCCTAATTCTAGACCAATCTTACGAACTTCATCTTTGAACAACTCACGTAGTGGCTCAACAAGACCCATTTCCATGTCATCTGGAAGACCGCCCACGTTGTGGTGCGATTTGATCACGTGCGCTTTACCAGTCTTAGATGCAGCTGACTCGATTACATCAGGATAAATCGTACCTTGAGCTAGCCATTTCGCGTTTTTCAGCTTCTTAGACTCTTCATCGAATACATCTACGAATACGTGACCGATAGTCTTACGCTTCTCTTCTGGGTCAGACTTGCCTTCAAGTGCTTTTAGGAAGCGTTCTTCAGCGTCAACTTTGATGATGTTCAAACCAAATTGGTCGCCGAACATATCCATTACTTGTTGACCTTCGTTTAGACGAAGTAGACCGTTATCAACAAATACACACGTTAGCTTGTCGCCGATTGCGCGATGAACCAGCATCGCAACTACCGATGAATCAACACCACCAGATAGACCTAGGATAACTTCGTCGTCACCCACTTGCTCTTTAATGCGAGCAACCGCGTCTTCGATGATAGATTCCGAAGTCCATAGACGCTCACAGCCACATACGCCAAGAACAAAGTTCTCAAGCATTTGTAGGCCACCTTTTGTGTGTGTCACTTCTGGGTGGAACTGAACACCGTAGTATTTCTTCTCTTCGTTCGCCATCGCAGCGTAAGGACAAGTGTCTGTCTCACCAACTTTTACGAAATCGGCTGGGATCTCTACTACTTTGTCGCCATGGCTCATCCAAACGTCTTGAGTTGCTTCAAGGTCTTTAAATAGAGCACATTCACCAGAAACTTTAACCTGAGCGTAGCCAAACTCACGTTCGTTAGAGCCCGCTACTTTGCCTCCTAGTTGTTCCGCCATAGTTTGCATGCCGTAACATACGCCAAGTAGAGGAACGCCAGAGTCAAACACATATTGAGGCGCGCGTGGAGAGTTCTCTTCCGTTACGCTTTCTGGACCGCCAGATAGGATAATGCCATCTGGGTTGAATTCGCGAATATCCGCTTCTTCTACATCCCAGCTCCATAGTTCACAGTAAACGCCGATTTCACGTACGCGGCGTGCTACTAATTGAGTGTACTGAGAACCGAAGTCCAAGATCAGAATACGTTGGTCATGGATATTTTTAGTCATTTTGAGCAGTCTTTTTAAGGCTAAGTGATTAAAACCGAGGCGAGTGTACTCGCCTCTTCTTAATGCTTCAAGGAAAAAGCAAACGTTTCCGTTGGGTAATTAGTTCCCTAGACGGTAGTTCGGCGCTTCCTTAGTAATTTGAACATCGTGTACATGAGACTCTTGCATACCTGCACCAGAGATACGTACAAATTCAGCTTTCGTACGCATATCTTCGATAGTTGCAGAACCAGTTAGACCCATGCTTGAACGTAGACCACCCATTTGTTGGTGTACGATCTCTTTTAGACGGCCTTTGTATGCGATACGACCTTCGATACCTTCTGGTACTAGCTTGTCCGCTGCGTTGTCAGACTGGAAGTAACGGTCAGAAGAACCTTGAGACATAGCACCAAGAGAACCCATGCCGCGGTAAGATTTGTAAGAACGGCCATTGTATAGAATCACTTCACCCGGCGCTTCTTCAGTACCAGCAAACATAGAACCAACCATCACACATGATGCGCCTGCTACGATTGCTTTACAGATATCACCTGAGAAACGGATACCACCGTCAGCAATAACCGGAATACCATAATCATTAGCCACTTCTGCCGCATCTGCGATTGCAGTGATTTGTGGAACTCCCACACCCGTTACAATACGAGTTGTACAGATAGAACCAGGTCCGATACCCACTTTCACTGCGCTTACGCCAGCTTCGATTAGTGCTTTAGCACCAGCACCAGTTGCTACGTTACCACCGATGATGTCTAGATCTGGGTAAGCAGCGCGAGTTTCGCGGATGCGGTTTAGTACACCTTCAGAATGTCCGTGTGAAGAGTCGATAAGTAGAATGTCAACGCCTGCTTCAACTAGAGCAGCAACACGCTCTTCGTTACCAGCGCCAGCACCAACGGCTGCGCCAACACGTAGGCGACCACGCTCATCTTTACATGCGTTTGGTTTACGTTCTGCTTTGTGGAAGTCTTTCGCAGTAATCATACCGGTTAGTTGGAACTCATCATTCACAACCAATACTTTCTCTACACGAGCTTCGTGCATTTTCTCTTGCACTTCTTCTCGTGTTGCACCTTCTTTAACTGCTGCCAACTTCTCTTTTGGCGTCATTACTGAAGATACTTTCTTAGAAAGGTCCGTCACAAAACGAACGTCACGACCAGTGATAATACCAACAAGCTCATTGCTCTCAGTGACAACAGGGAAACCTGCAAAACCATGCTTTTCAGTGAGTGCAACAACATCAGCGATGGTCGCGTCAGGGTTTACAGTAACCGCGTCAGTTACCATACCAGCTTCGAACTTCTTAACTTTACGAACTTCGGCTGCCTGCTGCTCAATAGACATGTTCTTGTGGATAAAGCCAATGCCACCCTCTTGCGCTAGCGCAATCGCTAGACGAGCTTCAGTAACAGTGTCCATAGACGCTGAAATCATTGGGATGTTTAGGGTGATGTTCTTAGTTAGCTGAGTGCGAAGATCAGCTGTGTTTGGGAGAACGGTGGAGTGTGCTGGCACAAGTAGTACGTCATCGAATGTCAGCGCTTCTTTGGCAATTCTTAGCATTTGCAATATCTCACAATTAGAGGAGTAAAAAGAACAATCCAATCTCATCGTTTCGCATAATGAGGGTAACCTGTGTTAGCAACAAGCTACATTTGGATTAGATATTGCGGAGGGATTATACGGTTAACGCAATCGCTTGACCACAAATTTTTTAATTTTTTTCTTGCAATTACCCCCTTGCTATGTATTATATTGCCGCTAATTTCCATACTCACGTCTAAGAGATTAGCTGTGCTCTCCAAGACCAATCAAAACATCTTTACTGTTTCTCGTCTCAACGCAGAAGTTCGTTTACTCCTTGAAAACGAAATGGGGATCGTTTGGCTCGTCGGAGAGATATCCAACTT
>NZ_JAWPOJ010000357.1:0-1129 GCF_033344235.1 Vibrio sp. Vb1554
TGTCTAAAGAAAAATTTGAACGTACGAAACCGCACGTTAACGTTGGTACTATCGGCCACGTTGACCACGGTAAAACAACTCTAACTGCAGCTATCTGTACTACTCTTGCTAAAGTTTACGGCGGTGTAGCTAAAGACTTCGCATCTATCGATAACGCTCCAGAAGAGCGTGAGCGCGGTATCACAATCGCAACTTCTCACGTTGAGTACGACACTCCATCACGCCACTACGCACACGTTGACTGTCCAGGACACGCTGACTATGTTAAAAACATGATCACTGGTGCTGCACAGATGGACGGTGGTATCCTAGTTGTTGCTGCGACAGATGGCCCAATGCCACAAACTCGTGAGCACATCCTACTAGGCCGTCAGGTTGGTATCCCATACATCATCGTATTCATGAACAAATGTGACATGGTTGACGATGAAGAGCTACTAGAACTAGTAGAAATGGAAGTTCGTGAACTTCTATCTGAATACGATTTCCCAGGTGATGACCTACCAGTTATCCAAGGTTCTGCACTAGGCGCACTAAACGGCGAAGAGCAGTGGGAAGCGAAAATCGTTGAACTAGCAGAAGCTCTAGATACTTACATCCCTGAGCCAGAGCGTGCGGTAGATCAGCCATTCCTAATGCCTATCGAAGACGTATTCTCAATCCAAGGTCGTGGTACAGTAGTAACTGGCCGTATCGAGCGTGGTATCCTAACTGTAGGTGACGAAGTTGCTATCGTAGGTATCAAAGACACTACTACAACTACATGTACTGGTGTTGAGATGTTCCGTAAGCTTCTAGACGAAGGCCGTGCAGGTGAGAACGTTGGTGCACTTCTACGTGGTACTAAGCGTGACGAAGTTGAACGTGGTCAAGTACTAGCTAAGCCTGGTTCAATCACTCCACACACTAAGTTCGAATCAGAAGTATACGTACTGTCTAAAGATGAAGGTGGTCGTCACACTCCATTCTTCAAAGGCTACCGTCCACAGTTCTACTTCCGTACAACTGACGTAACTGGTGACATCCAGCTACCAGACGGCGTAGAAATGGTAATGCCAGGCGACAACGTACAGATGACTGTAGAGCTAATCGCACCAATCGCAATGGACGAAGGTCTACGTTTCGCGAT
>NZ_JAWPOJ010000358.1:0-1129 GCF_033344235.1 Vibrio sp. Vb1554
AATTTCTAGATCATTCATTTTGATCTTGTCGACATACACGCCTTCTGGAATAACAGCAGGCATGAGGTTCATAAAATCAGTGGTTTTATTCCGACCATTTTGCAACGCTTCCACAACTTTCAAGCGTTCCAAGATTTTGCTGTGTTCAAGCTCCGCGATCTTCATCGCTTCTATCCGCTTATCTAGATCGGAAATGTACGTTGTTAGATAGTCGAGTCGCTCTTGTTGAAGATCTTGTTGATACTCATAATATTTGCCAACGCCCCACTGAATCCCCAACGCCACCATGACGCCCAATACCACTAAACCGACAAATCGACGACGATGCTCTTCCCTTTGATTTTCGCGCCAAGGCAATAAGTTAATGCGATACAGCACGCACACCTCCTAACCAATGAATGCCACGCACCGCCAGCCCTGCAGCCGTCGAAAAATGTTGCCAATCGGCCGCTCGGCGCTTGCGTTTCGACACTTTCATTTCAAACAGTCCGAGTGGGTTTAACAACTCACACTCCAATGCCAACTGATGCGACAGCTCTTCTGCCAACATTGGCGTCGATGCCCCCTCGCCCGATAACCAAATGCCTTTGATGTTTTGCGAACCGTTGATCGAGGTATAGAGCTGCATTTGACGTTTTACGCGCTCAACCACTTGACGATTGAACTGTTCCGTTTTGGCTTGAGCATCATCAGAGAGTAAGTCTTCTTGTGACGTCCCCATTGAGATACGAGTACCGCACGCAAACTCCTTATGAAACAGTTCGCCTTGCTCGGTAAACATGGTGAATGAACTCGCTAACGAGCCGATGTCTAACAAACAGTATTTGTTTTTTTCAGGAAAACGCTCTGCGGCAAGCTTCCAGATATGACCTAGGCTTTGAGAGTGCACGTCAACCAACACAGGCTTTAAACCAGACTGTTGTAACGCTTCAACTCGGCTTTCAACCACATCTTTGCGCGTAGCGAATACTTGATAACTGTCCGTTCCACGCATCCCTTCTTCCGCACGAAGGCGTACGAAATCCAAACTCAGTTCTTCCACAGGAAAAGGAGATTGATGAGAAAAAGCTTGTACCACCGCAAACTCGATTTCGCTCTCATCAAGGCTTTGTTCGATTTGCAGTTTCTT
>NZ_JAWPOJ010000359.1:0-1129 GCF_033344235.1 Vibrio sp. Vb1554
TGATACCATCCGGAATGGCATCGCCAGTATCGACATCGCTCTGTTCGCGGCGCTCTGCACCAGCCGAGCCCCAGCGCTCCGTCGATGAAGACTTATAGATTTCATATTCCAAATAGTTACCATCAGATGCCATCCTTCGTTGGCCTCCTGAAGCATTTACGCCATCGTTTAAACCAATGGTGAAGGAACTGTTCTTGGTACAAGTTAACGATATAACCTGACTAACGGGATCGAAGCCCGCCACCAATGGGGATGAACCAAAATCAATATCCGGCGCGGTGATCATACAGTCGGGAGTCACTTCCAACTCGACCGTAATAGTACTTTGAGCACTCCCCTCATTCCGAATAATACATACTCCTGGTAGACCTACGCCCTTGCAGTAATTCCAATCCCAAGACGCCATAATTTGGTCTGTATAAGTTCCGGCCGAAAGGTTACTTCCAGCTCCCGTCCGAGCATAAAGAGGGAACTCAACTTGGTCTCCAAACAGCCCCAACAAATCTAACAAGTCGGTGTCTGTGAAGGTGTACAATTGGCCAAAAACATACTCTTCTGAAAGGCTTGAATCGCCAAAGATCTGATAGTTAATTACCGAACTGGCATCTCCTTGGGTGGTCATCTGCCCACCATTGAGGCTGGTAAATGTGACGGACACATAGTCGCCACTCAACAACGACACAAGTGTCGAAAAGTCACATGTTATCCCCGCATGCGGCTGGGCTGAACTTTGTTGCTGAGTGCTCGACACCGTAAATGAGGAAACGCTACCAAACTGGATTGAAGGTGTTAGCGCCGTGATCTCACATGCCATTGTCGAACAGGAGAAAAAGAGAAGTAGACTAGCCAGCCAGCGATGCAAAATCATAGTGCCGCCTCATCTTCTGTTTTGAGGCAAACCTGACTATTCAGTGTTTGTATTGTTTGACTCTCGCGCTCATACAACCCTTCAATTGAAACTTTACATGGTGACTGCCCTTGAGGATAAAACAGAATGTAACTGCCCGGGTCAACACCTTCAAAGTAGGTAAACCCATCCCACCCAATTTGACTGACTAATCCTGTCTCTGAACGCCCAAACGTACCAAGCGGCAGGACTAGGTGATTTTCATCCACAACGGTCATACTC
>NZ_JAWPOJ010000360.1:0-1128 GCF_033344235.1 Vibrio sp. Vb1554
ACGAAAACCGCTCTGTTTTAAATGGTGAAGGTCGAGCTCTTCAAGCAGTCTTTCCGTTGTTGCTGCATCTTGGCAGCGCTCAAAAATCAAAGCATAAACGGTACTGCCTTGGTCGATACGATCGAGAAAATCGGTGTCGTCCTTTTCTAGCTCACGTTCAAGTAGTCGTTGTTGCTCTGAAAGCGATACTTGCGCGACTTTCAATTCACCAAGATCCAAAGTCCCTTGTGTGGGTTTCAGTTCGCCACAAAGCAGATCGCCTAGCAGGGAGCCGATGTCTCCTTCTGCACTGAAGATGCCCCAAGAGTCATTGTTATCGATTGTCCATTCATCAATGGAAAGTGTGGTGGTATGTCCTTGTACAGCAAGCTGACTAAAGCGAATAGCCATTGTGTTTGTCTTCCTTGTTATTGTTGTATTGGACTAGTTATAACAACTAACCAAGGGCCTAAGGAAGGGGATGTCAGTATTAATTTTAACCAAAGCAAAGATTGTTACGACCAGAAATGAAAGACTTATGTAACGAATCTTCTGTTGAATAAGTCGCGGGAATATTTCTATATAGTCATCATTATGCGTATGGATATTATGCTGCTACACTCATATGTGGCACTTATTTATTAAATGTAAGGATGCATGTATATGAGTGAAAAGGAATACGATTATCCTGCGAGCTACAGTCTCGTTTCCATAACCGACCCATCAAGTTACATCAAATATGCCAGTGCGCATTTTAATGAAGTTGCTGGCTTTGAAGAAGGAGAGTTGATAGGAAAACCACATAACGTTGTTCGCCATCCAGATATGCCTAAACAGGCGTTTAAAGACCTCTGGTCTCATCTCAAAGCTGGGAAACATTGGATGGGAATGGTGAAAAACAGACGAAAAAATGGAGGATATTACTGGGTGGATGCGTTTGCATCGCCAATCAAATACAACGGTGAAATTGTTGAATACCAATCTGTCCGTTTTAAACCAGAACGTATTTATGTCAAACGCGCAGAGAAAGCTTACGCGAAACTGCGAAATGATAAAAAACCGCTTCAACTTTACCTACCTCGTACACGTCTTTGGATGAGAGCTGCCTTTTTCCTTTTTATTTCGAACTTTTTGGGCTTGTTACTTCTA
>NZ_JAWPOJ010000361.1:0-1128 GCF_033344235.1 Vibrio sp. Vb1554
TGGCGACAGAAGACAGAGACTTCTATCAGCATGATGGTGTTTCACCATTGGCTATTGCCCGTGCTTTAGTGGCGAATATCAAAGCGGGTCGCACCGTTCAAGGTGGCAGTACCTTAACGCAGCAGCTAGCGAAAAACTTATTTCTAACCCGTGATAAAACGCTGTGGCGTAAGGTGCGCGAAGCTTATATTGCGCTTATTCTTGATTACCGTTACAGCAAAGACCGCATTTTAGAAGCCTACCTGAATGAAGTGTATTTGGGCCAAAGCGGCGGCGAAGCGATCCACGGTTTTGGCTTAGCATCACGCTACTACTTTGGGCAGCCAATCCAAGAGTTGCGAATTGATCAACTTGCGATGCTGGTGGGCATGGTGAAAGGACCGTCGTACTACAATCCTGTTCGCTATCCTGAGCGCACTAAAGAGCGTCGAGACTTGGTGCTTCGATTGCTGATGCAACAAAACATGCTCACATCGCAGCAATATGAACAAGCTGTGAGTCGACCTCTTGATACACAAAGCAAACCACGTATTGCGAGCCGTCAGCCTGCATACTTCCAGCAATTGAATATCGAGCTGAAAGAGAAGGTCGGTGATCGCTTCAAGGCTGAAACTGGTCTGCGCGTGTTTACGTCTCTTGATCCTGTCTCTCAAAGTAAAATGGAGAAGGCGATCGCGAAGAAAATACCGGATTTAGCGAAGCGAGGCGGTAAAGAACTCGAAGCTGCTGCCGTGGCTGTTGATCGCCACAGTGGTGAAATTCGTGCCATGGTTGGTGGTAAACGCGTGGGTTATGAAGGCTTTAACCGTGCGCTTAATGCTAGTCGTCCAATTGGTTCGTTGGTCAAGCCGGCAATTTACCTGACCGCGCTTGAACAGCCAGACAAATACAATTTGGGGACGACGCTGCACGACACCCCTCTAAGTTTGAAAGGTAGCAAAGGCTCGGTATGGACTCCGCGTAACTACGACCGTAAATATCGTGGTGATGTGCCACTTTACCTTGCGCTTGCGAAGTCATTGAATGTACCAACGGTAAGGTTGGGGATGGAGCTTGGTATTCCTGAAGTATCTGGCACACTTGAACGCTTAGGCGTCAACAAAGATGAGATTCGTCCTGTGCCTTCTA
>NZ_JAWPOJ010000362.1:0-1127 GCF_033344235.1 Vibrio sp. Vb1554
TACACATAGGGAAAAGCACCAATAATGGCAGACCAACCAACCTCTCCTCTTGATGATGCACCAGAAGAGATCAAGCTGGCCGTTGATTTGATCTACTTGCTTGAAACCAACGAGATTGATCCAGAAGTTGCGATTAAAGCATTGAAGATCGTACAAACAGATTTAGAAAACAAATTGAAAGCGCAGTAAAACGCGCTTTTTTCTTTTGTTGAGATTCATTTTCACTACGCTTTCAGAATGATACCATTCTAGAAAAATACGCCCTCAAAAGGATAAATAATGAAAGTAATCAGCTTTAACATCAATGGACTACGTGCTCGACTGCACCAACTCCAAGCGCTCATCGATAAACACCAGCCTGACGTTATTGGTCTTCAAGAGATTAAAGTGCATGATGAAGCGTTCCCGATTGAAGATGTCGAAGCCATGGGTTACAAAGTGTATTTTCATGGCCAGAAGGCGCATTACGGCGTAGCGATGCTTTGTAAGCAAGAGCCAATCCGCGTACAAAAAGGTTTTCCAACGGATAACGAAGAACATCAAAAGCGCATGATCATGGCGACGTTTGAAAACGAAAATGGTGAAAAAGTAACGGTGCTTAATGGCTACTTCCCTCAAGGGGACAACATTAACCACGAAACGAAATTCCCATACAAGCGCCAGTTCTACAAAGATCTAATGACGTATCTAAACGATCATCACAGCAACGATGAACAGTTGATTGTTATGGGTGATATCAACATCAGCCCTATCGATTCAGATATCGGTATCGGAGAACCAAACCGTAAGCGTTGGTTGAAAACGGGTAAATGCTCTTTCCAACCAGAAGAACGTGAATGGCTGAAAACGTTGTTAGATTGGGGCTTTGAAGATACTTTCCGTAAGCTTTACCCAGAAGTGAACGATCGCTTCTCGTGGTTTGACTACCGCTCTCGCGGCTTTGATGACAACCGAGGTCTACGAATTGATGTGATTTTGGCGACCCCTTCTCTCGCGCAAAAATGTATTGAGTCGGGTATCGATTATGAATTACGCGGTATTGAGAAGCCTTCAGACCATGCGCCAATCTGGTCGACATTCAAGTAATACTTTACAAAGCAATAACCGTGACTCAACGCTAAGATAAA
>NZ_JAWPOJ010000363.1:0-1127 GCF_033344235.1 Vibrio sp. Vb1554
AAAAACGTATGGGCGTTCGTCCTCAACATTTAGAACGCTTGCAACAGCTTCAAGATGAAGGTCGTTTACTTACCGCAGGTCCAATGCCAGCGATCGACTCTGATAACCCAGGAGAAGCCGGCTTTACTGGTTCGACAGTCATTGCTGAATTTTCCTCTTTGGAAGATGCCAAAACATGGGCTGACGCCGATCCTTATGTGGCGGCGGGCGTTTACGAAAACGTGATCGTAAAACCGTTCAAAAAAGTGTTTTAATTTATGAAAAAATTACTGTGTCTCTTCCTCGCCTTTGGTGCATTGGCGGGTTGTTCATCAAGCAATGACAACCAACGCCAACTTGAATTAATGGCGTCTAACCGTGCCGGTGTCCTGTCTGCCGGACTGCCGTTGGAATACGGTCCGCTGCAAATCATGCGTGTTTCTTCTAACAAGAACGTGGTAGAAATGATGATGATTTACAACGACGATGCTTTAGGTGCGAAACCATTAAACCAAGTACTGAATACCAGTATTTATACATACTGCAATACGCCGTCGGTAAGAGAGCAAATTGATATGGGTTTGATGTACCGATTAAAAGTGCGTAACTCACGCGGTCAGCTAATTGCTGATGAATTGGTTTCAGAGCAAACCTGTAGCAAAATCAAATAGACACAGTCATTTGCTTGTCGCCCAAGCCCGACAACAACGAGAGCCGTCGTTAGTGAGCTAAGCGGACATTAAATAAAAGACACAAAAGCGGAGACGATGGTCTCCGCTTTTTTATTAGCCACTTTAAATTGGTGACGAGCTACCTTATGCAAGCTCTGCGCGAAGCTTCTTCGCAGCAGACACTAGGTTGGCAAGTGCAGCTTCCGTCTCTGCCCAGTTACGTGTTTTCAAACCACAGTCTGGGTTTACCCACAAACGTTGTACCGGAATCTTTTCTGCCGCTTTCTTGATTAAACCTTCAATCCACTCTTCCGTCGGAATATTTGGTGAGTGAATGTCATAAACACCTGGGCCGATTTCGTTCGGGTAATTGAACTCTTCAAATGCTTTCAGCAGCTCCATATTTGAGCGTGACGTTTCAATGGTAATCACGTCCGCATCGAGCGCTGCAACAGAATCGATGATTTCATTGAACTC
>NZ_JAWPOJ010000364.1:0-1126 GCF_033344235.1 Vibrio sp. Vb1554
AAGGGAGTTACATTACGCGCATACCAGGCTGAGCGCCTTCGTGTGGCTCAAGAATCCATAGGTCGCTACCACCAGGGCCTGCCGCTAGGATCATGCCTTCAGACATACCGAATTTCATCTTACGAGGTTTTAGGTTCGCTACCATTACGGTTAGCTTGCCTTCTAGCTCTTCAGGTTTGTAGGCTGATTTGATGCCAGAGAAAACTTGACGAGTTTCACCACCGATGTCCAGTTGGAACTTAAGCAACTTGTTTGCTTTAGGCACTTCTTCACAAGAGATGATGCGAGCGATGCGCAAATCCACTTGAGCAAAAGTATCAAACTCAATCTCGTCCGCGATTGGGTCTTTGCTTAGCTCAGTTTCTGTTTTAGCCGCTTCAGCTTTCGCTTTCGCTGCCATTGCTGCTGCAGCGTCTTCTTTCGATGCTTCGATCATCGCTTCGATGTTCTTTGGATCGATACGGTTGAATAGCGCTTTGAACTTAGTGATTTCGTGGCCAGTGAGTGGCTGAGCAATGCCTTCCCAAGTTAGCTCTTGGTTTAGGAATGCTTCAGTACGTGCAGCAAGAGCTGGCATTACTGGCTTCAAGTAAGTCATTAGTACGCGGAACAGGTTGATACCTACAGAACAGATTTCTTGAAGTTCCTGATCTTTGCCTTCTTCTTTTGCGACAACCCAAGGGGCTTTCTCGTCAACGTATTGGTTCGCTTTGTCTGCTAGTGCCGTGATTTCACGGATAGCACGGCCAAATTCGCGAGCTTCAAAAAGCTCTGCGATACGGTCAGCCGCTGCCACGAATTCGTTGTAAAGCTCTGGTTCAGCGAAGTTGTCAGACAGTTTGCCTTCGAAACGTTTAGCGATGAAGCCTGCGTTACGAGATGCTAGGTTAACGATCTTGTTGACTACGTCAGCGTTAACGCGCTGAGTGAAGTCTTCAAGGTTAAGATCTAGATCGTCAATACGGCTGTTTAGTTTCGCTGCGTAGTAGTAACGTAGACATTCTGGGTCTAGGTGATCGAGGTACGTGCTTGCTTTCACGAATGTACCTTTCGACTTAGACATTTTCGCGCCGTTTACCGTTACGTAGCCGTGTACGAACACGTTGTTTGGTTTACGGAAGCCAGA
>NZ_JAWPOJ010000365.1:0-1125 GCF_033344235.1 Vibrio sp. Vb1554
GCCAGCTTGCCAAGCAGCCATGTTGGCTTCGGTCGCAGCGTATATCTGCTGCTTGATGGCAAACAACATGTTGTGAGCATTGATGCCTGTCGCCCCTAGCAACCCCAAAACGGTTTGATAGATTAAACCGCCTTCAAGCGTTAAAGGATCGACGCCGATACTGCGCACTGCGCCACTAAACCACACCATGATCGCCGCAGTGACGTGAGACAGGCTTACCGCGACAAGAACAAATACGAAAAAGTGCAAAACGTCTTTAAACAGCCGAGAAGTAAAGTCCAGTGCTTGGGGTTCAAGCAATTGAATTCTCAAATGTTTGCAGTACAAATACGACATCATGGCGCTGATCAGCGCCAACAGAGAGTTATTGGGCAACGTATACGTGGCGGATAGGCTTTCATTTTCTATCGACACCAAATAAAACATGATCAGCGAATAAATGATAAGCACCCCGCTCGATACATTGGCTTTGTGCGACAAATAATATGCAGCAACCACGCAAAATGCCGTGGGATATAGGTTGATCAAAATGTCGGAAAGGTGGAAAAGCAGTAAGGAAACATCCCCCAAGCCCGCCACTCGAAATGCGTGACCAAGTAGAATAGCCAGCGCGTTGGATAATGTCAGTGGGAGAAGCAGTAACGCGATTGAAGCTAAGTCTGTTAAGTAAGATTTAGACCCAGCTCGCCATTGCTCTGCGATTACAGCCAGACGCTGAAAAGGGGCAAAGAAGAGTTCGCGGCGAGTTTGCATGGAGAGTTCTTTTGTAAAGTAGTTATCTTCAACTGCAGAAAATGCAGCCGTTAATACAACAGCCGAAACTCAGGCAAACATTGTTGATGGGTAATGTCGTTTTTCGTATTAAGGTCAAACAATGGGTACTAAATGCCAATAACAGCACGGAAAAGTTGCCAACTTAATTTAGCGACTATACATCGCTCGAGCCAATGAGAGTATTGGCCTTCACGACCAACAAAAAGCATATATAATTTGTGGTTATTCCAAAAATTACCACTTACTCATAAAGCTCATTTATTCCTCTTTTTATATAACTTTCGATGAACAACTTAGTAATAATGCTATGCACAAGCAAACAGCAAAGCATGCCATCCACATACTTTGCCG
>NZ_JAWPOJ010000366.1:0-1124 GCF_033344235.1 Vibrio sp. Vb1554
ACTATAAAACGCCTCGCGGACAGACTGAAGGCGGAACCACGCGCATGTTGTTTTCTCATGCTCAGAAAACCCTAAGTTGGGATGCTTTTGCCTTCACTGAAACTTTATTAACTCAACCAGTGATGACCGTGATTGGTCAAAAAGTGGGAGCGTTTGGCGCTTATCGCGATGGTCAGGAGGTTTATGGTCGAGCTGTAGCATCAAAGGATCGCCAGCTAGTTGATCTAGAGAACTGGTCTCACTATGAGTTGTATGACCATCCACAAGCAGTTGGAATGGCAATGGAGAAAGTCTCGCCCTTCCAACTAGTTGATCTAGAAAACTGGTCTCACTATGAGTTGTATGACCATCCTCAAGCAGTTGGCATGGCAATGGAGAAAGTCGCGCCCTTCTTGGATAAGCATTTGAAGTAATCTGAAATCAAGAGTGCCACCAAACCGGTCGCACTCTTACTTCTCTGTTATTCCTATTTCCCAGTTAATAGCCATAGGTCAGTGACTATGTTTCGATGGACGCTCATCGTTCTATTTATATTGTTCGTATTTTTGATGGTGGTTGCTCTCGTCGTTACTCAAATCGAAAACTCACAATACCGCAAGCACAAACAAAAGCAGCAACATCTGCAGCGCTCGTTAACCGATGAGTCTAAAACCGCAATCGTCGTTTTCTCTCGCTCAGGAAATACCGCCACTCTGTCCGAACATATTGCCAACAAAACAAATGGGCATGTTTATGAAATTTTTGCCAAAAGCTACGCGCTCGGCATTCCAGGATGGATAAGTGCGTTGAAAGATGCCAGAAGTAATGTTGCAGAGATCGTCCCACAGCATATCGACCTCTCCTCTTACGATACGGTTTATCTCGGCTCTCCTATTTGGTTATACAGTCCAGCCCCACCTATTTGGCAATTTGTGAAAGACAACGATTTAACCAACAAACGGGTCATACTGTTTAACTCGTTCAATAGTAAATTTGAACAACTCTTTATTGACGAATTTGCTGCATTAGTTCGAGCCAAAGGCGCAACAAGCTTTGAGCATCAATATGTAAAACGAGGAAGAATGGGAGACCAGTTATCTACAGACGAAATGTTAGCCGCGTTTGACCATCTCACCCCCAATCAA
>NZ_JAWPOJ010000036.1:0-41684 GCF_033344235.1 Vibrio sp. Vb1554
GACCAGTATCCCGATCCCGGCTGGCCGTCCTGGCCGCCACATGAGGCATGTTCCGCGTCCTTGCAATACTGTGTTTACATACAGTCTATCGCTTAGCGGAAAGTTCTTTTACCCTCAGCCGAAATGCCTGCCGTTGCTAGACATTGCCAGCCAGTGCCCGTCACTCCCTGTCGTCTGGGCGTTCCTCTGGGCTAAACATCGACATGATCCGGCGCTTAATATCGCCGTCCTTGTTGACCAGCGTCTTGGTCACGAAGGCCGCGTATTCTTTGGCGTTGTCGTACCCTTTCCAGACCTCGTGGGGGTCAAGAGCGTAGGCGCAAACCCGCCCAGCGACTGGGATTCTGACCAAGGCGCGTTCTGTCTCAAGGTGGGGTTCTAGGGATTTTCCCCTCTAAAAAGACATAATCCTCTGTAGACCACACCAATAAATGGCTGCGGAGGTGGTTTACTTTCAGCTTGGAGCCTAATCATCCACTATCGGCCTTGTTATTTCGCCAATATTGGGCAATTTCCCAGTATTAGTGAAGTTATACGTTCCGCTTAAGTTGATATTTTGCCACGCAACGGGCGAAACAGCACGAGTGATACCCGCTTTCTCTTCATCTCCTCTCGCTTCAAAGTGTCCCAGAAGATGACTCAGTATCGCGGAGTTGAAGTAGATGATCGCGTTGGCAAGCAATCTTGCGCATTCATTCCAGATAGCGATTTCAGACTCGTTTTTGCCACGGAACTGATCACCATTCACCGACGCAATGGCTCGTCTAAGGAAGTGCCATGCTTCTCCCCGGTTCAGGGCACGTTGCACGTACTGCCGCAAACTGGCATCGTCGATGTAGTCAAGTAAATATTGCGCTTTAACCAGTCGATTATACTCCGTCAGAGCCTGTAATATGGCACTGTTGCAAAGTTAGCGATGAGGCAGCCTTTTGTCTTATTCAAAGGCCTTACATTTCAAAAACTCTGCTTACCAGGCGCATTTCGCCCAGGGGATCACCATAATAAAATGCTGAGGCCTGGCCTTTGCGTAGTGCACGCATCACCTCAATACCTTTGATGGTGGCGTAAGCCGTCTTCATGGATTTAAATCCCAGCGTGGCGCCGATTATCCGTTTCAGTTTGCCATGATCGCATTCAATCACGTTGTTCCGGTACTTAATCTGTCGGTGTTCAACGTCAGACGGGCACCGGCCTTCGCGTTTGAGCAGAGCAAGCGCGCGACCATAGGCGGGCGCTTTATCCGTGTTGATGAATCGCGGGATCTGCCACTTCTTCACGTTGTTGAGGATTTTACCCAGAAACCGGTATGCAGCTTTGCTGTTACGACGGGAGGAGAGATAAAAATCGACAGTGCGGCCCCGGCTGTCGACGGCCCGGTACAGATACGCCCAGCGGCCATTGACCTTCACGTAGGTTTCATCCATGTGCCACGGGCAAAGATCGGAAGGGTTACGCCAGTACCAGCGCAGCCGTTTTTCCATTTCAGGCGCATAACGCTGAACCCAGCGGTAAATCGTGGAGTGATCGACATTCACTCCGCGTTCAGCCAGCATCTCCTGCAGCTCACGGTAACTGATGCCGTATTTGCAGTACCAGCGTACGGCCCACAGAATGATGTCACGCTGAAAATGCCGGCCTTTGAATGGGTTCATGTGCAGCTCCATCAGCAAAAGGGGATGATAAGTTTATCACCACCGACTATTTGCAACAGTGCCCCCGAATCTGATATCATTATTCTGTACCAAGCGGCTTACGGAGGACGGGATGCTGCCCATTGAGACAACCAGACTGCCTTCTGATTATTAATATTTTTCGCTATTAATCAGAAGGAATAAACATGAATTTTACCAGAATTGATCTGAACACCTGGAACCGCAGAGAACATTTTGCTCTTTATCGTCAGCAGATAAAATGCGGATTCAGCCTGACCACAAAACTCGATATTACAGCTTTGCGTACCGCACTGGCGGAAACGGATTATAAATTTTATCCGGTGATGATTTATCTGATCTCCCGGGTTGTTAATCAGTTTCCGGAGTTCCGGATGGCAATGAAAGATAATGCACTGATTTACTGGGATCAGACCGATCCTGTATTTACTGTTTTTCATAAAGAGACTGAAACATTTTCTGCGCTCTTCTGCCGTTATTGTCCGGATATCAGTGAATTTATGGCGGGCTATAATGCGGTGATGGCAGAATATCAGCATAATACTGCATTGTTCCCGCAGGGAGCGTTACCAGAGAACCACCTGAATATATCATCATTACCCTGGGTGAGTTTTGACGGATTTAACCTGAATATCACCGGTAATGATGATTATTTTGCTCCGGTGTTTACTATGGCGAAGTTTCAGCAGGAAGATAACCGCGTATTATTACCTGTTTCTGTACAGGTACATCATGCCGTTTGTGATGGCTTTCATGCAGCCAGGTTTATTAATACACTTCAGATGATGTGTGATAACATACTGAAATAAGTTAATTAATACTTTATTTAAGCCACTGTATCCGGAAGGAATGGTGGCTTTTTTTTATCTTTTCGTCGTGATGTGTAATCTCGTTTCAGAATGGTTCAGGATCACTGTACGATAATGCTCCCGTAGTTTGGTAATATCCTTAATAAGAAAAAACAAGCAAAGACGAACAGCAATAGTAATAAAGAAAGCAGTAACAATAACAGTAATAAGTTAGTAACAACACCAGATGCAGTTATAACAATAATAGTATTTATAGTAATAGCACTTACAATAATAGTATTTACAACACCAGAAAGACTGCTGCGACAGTCGTTTTAAACAATACCAGAATGCTGTAAAAGCACCTGTAGTATTAACATTAGTATTAATACCAGTAGTAACACCAGTGAAAACATCATGATGGTATAGAAATATGCCTGAATATGTTTAATTAAACAATAAATAAACCGCCATGTATAACAGAAGATAATATTCTGGTTGGCATTCTTTCTGTTCAGTATAAACATATCGTCCGGCTTCATCAGGAAGGTATATAATAAGTTAAGCTGAACAGGTATATATTTTAGTTTTATTTTTTGATGTTATAAATAAAGTAAGACGATCTGCTAAGGAAGGTGCGATTTAATCGTCATATGTGAGAACATAAAGCTTTCTTTATCATGAGCTGTTTACAATGCCTGCCATTTCCAGCTATTCCTCCCGTAAATCCCGTTTTCTTGACCGTATGAATGTTCTGGTGCCGTGGCAGGATATTGCTGATAAGCTGCTTCACGTCTATCCGTCATCCCGTCGCGGCCGACGGCCTTTCCCCCTGGTGCTTATGCTCCGTATCCACTGCCTGCAACTCTGGTTTGACCTCAGTGACGGAGCGGCTGAAGACGCCCTGCATGATGTCCTGCCGTTCCGTCAATTTGCGGGGATCTGTGACACGGTGCCAGATCGCACAACCATCATGAATTTCCGCCATTTTCTGGAGAAACATCATGCAGGAGAACAGATACTGGCACTGATTAACCAGAAACTGAAGCAGGCCGGACTGATGTTACGTCAGGGCATCATTATCGATGCGACCATTATTTCCGCTCCCTGTTCCGTAAAAAATAAAGCCGGTCAACGGGATCCTGAAATGCATCAGACCCGCAAGGGAAATCAGTGGTACTTTGGTATGAAAGCTCATATTGCTGTTGATGCGGCCACAGGCTTGACGGAAAAAGTAGTGACCACGGCGGCAAATGTGCATGACCTGAATGCGGCGGATAGCCTGATTACGGAGCCGGTAGCAATTGTCTTCGCCGATGCCGGATATCGCGGGGCAGAAAAACGGGACTCTCTGACACATCGGGTTAAAGAGTGGTTTATTGCCAAAGGTCCTCATGCCGTAAAAAAGCTCAGACAGCATCCCCGGCTGAATAAGCAGGCGCTGCATGATGAATATGTGAAAGCAGGTATTAGGGCAAAGGTTGAGCATCCTTTCCGGATACTGAAGTGCCAGTTTGGTTTCAGCAAAACACGATTACGGGGACTGATGAAGAACCACAACCGGCTTTCAATGCTGTTTGCAATGTGCAATTTGGTGCGGGCGGGACAACTGGCGGGGATGTCGTGAAAATCATTGTAATATCAGTGGAGCAGTGACATTTTGCTTACCCTGAGTTGATGGGGGAGATTAAATATTGTCCAAACTGGGGTGCTTACTTTGCCGCGTAAGGAGGATATCCAGGCTCTGGATCGTCATGACTGATTAAATCGCACCTTCCCTAAGATCTGAAATCCTGATTTGCATTAGCCTGGCCGTATCTTCCAAACCCAATAATTGCTCCCAATAATCGCCAGATGCCCTAGAACGCCTTCCAATCTCTGACAATGCCTTTCCATCAATGGAACCCATTAAGCAACCTCCCTGGTAATTAAAGAGTGTTTACCATGTCAGCCGGTGACAATAGGCCGAGCAGCAGATCATAAGCCCAAGCCAACAAAGCGGCGGTGACTCCCATCATCACGAACCCCGGCAGCATTGAATAATCGGCACTGTTGCAAAGTTAGCGATGAGGCAGCCTTTTGTCTTATTCAAAGGCCTTACATTTCAAAAACTCTGCTTACCAGGCGCATTTCGCCCAGGGGATCACCATAATAAAATGCTGAGGCCTGGCCTTTGCGTAGTGCACGCATCACCTCAATACCTTTGATGGTGGCGTAAGCCGTCTTCATGGATTTAAATCCCAGCGTGGCGCCGATTATCCGTTTCAGTTTGCCATGATCGCATTCAATCACGTTGTTCCGGTACTTAATCTGTCGGTGTTCAACGTCAGACGGGCACCGGCCTTCGCGTTTGAGCAGAGCAAGCGCGCGACCATAGGCGGGCGCTTTATCCGTGTTGATGAATCGCGGGATCTGCCACTTCTTCACGTTGTTGAGGATTTTACCCAGAAACCGGTATGCAGCTTTGCTGTTACGACGGGAGGAGAGATAAAAATCGACAGTGCGGCCCCGGCTGTCGACGGCCCGGTACAGATACGCCCAGCGGCCATTGACCTTCACGTAGGTTTCATCCATGTGCCACGGGCAAAGATCGGAAGGGTTACGCCAGTACCAGCGCAGCCGTTTTTCCATTTCAGGCGCATAACGCTGAACCCAGCGGTAAATCGTGGAGTGATCGACATTCACTCCGCGTTCAGCCAGCATCTCCTGCAGCTCACGGTAACTGATGCCGTATTTGCAGTACCAGCGTACGGCCCACAGAATGATGTCACGCTGAAAATGCCGGCCTTTGAATGGGTTCATGTGCAGCTCCATCAGCAAAAGGGGATGATAAGTTTATCACCACCGACTATTTGCAACAGTGCCCAAAAAACACCTTTTTCATTTTCGCGTATCGAGGGGCGAATGTGTAACCAAAGAAATCTAATATAGCGAAGTTAACATTATTGGTACCATGCGTATCGGTCGATAAGGTATTAGGCTGTATATCTGAAGAGTTGTTATAGAGTAAGTCAAAAGCAAAGTGACCTTCATATTCGTTAGCGCCAATGACTTGCGTACTCACCGGAACATGACGTGGTCAACCAAAATTGACCAACCCAGTTAAGCTACTTTTTTCAATTTCTTCATGTCCGCCTCATATTGATTTGAAATTTCCATACTTTATCTAATTCATGTTTTTCTAAATTAGCTAAAATGCAACTCAGAAATGTCCAGAAGTGAGTTGTGTGGTGTCGAGTGGAGATTGTACGATTAAGCCCCTAAGTAATTAGTCCGTCAGTCTCCCTCGGTAATCAAATTAGTACATCTTAGCGATCAAATTGGTAAAAAATTAGACATGTAGATGAATGCCCACCTTAAAAAATAGACAGCGGGTTGGGCTGGGTGATTTTTCTGGTGTTAGACGCCAGCAACCCATGCGGCAGAATGGTTGCTCACTTACTCGTCTATTTTTAGCGGGAATTCTTAGCCAACTGTATGAGCTGTATGCGGATTTAAGCAGTCGAGTGATGCGCACTTTGGAGGAGATGGCACCACGAGTAGAGGTTTACTCCATTGACGAAGCGTTTTTGGACTTAACCGGTATTGAGTCTGCCATATCTCTTGTCGAGTTCGGACAACAAGTGCGAGAGCGCATAGGCCACTGGATTGGGATCACCGTCTGTGTAGGCATTGCACCGACTAAAACACTCGCCAAACTGGCAAACCATGCCGCTAAAAAGTATCCAGCCACTCAGGGCGTTGTAGACCTGACCAATCCAGAACGGCAACGTCGATTGCTCGCATTAGTTCCGGTTGATGATGTTTGGGGCGTTGGTAGACGGCTTTCTAAGCGTTTAAATGCGTTGGGTATCACCACAGCCTTAGATCTCGCCAATGCCTCTCCTAGAGCCATCAGAGACCAGTTTTCGGTGGTTTTAGAAAGAACCGTCAGAGAGCTCAATGGTGAGTCGTGCATTGAACTTGAAGAGATCCCGCCAACTAAGAAGCAAATCGTCTGTAGCCGTTCATTTGGCGCAAAAGTAACGCAATTTGAATTGTTACGTGAGGCCGTATGCGAATACGCAACCCGCGCCACTGAGAAGCTACGCAAAGAACAGCAGCAAGCCAAAGTGATGACCGTGTTTATACGAACCAGCCCCTTTAAGGACAACGAGCCGCAGTACAGCAATTCCGCATCCGGTGAGTTACTGATCCCCAGTTGCGATACGCGGGATTTTATCGAGCTGGCCAATCACTTACTCAAGCGAATTTGGAAGGATGGTTTTCGTTATGCCAAAGCGGGCGTCATGCTGTCTGACTTTTACGATCCTGGCATGTTTCAACCAGGACTATTCGATGACGTATCGACCCGCGCTAATAGCCAACAGTTAATGTCTGTATTGGACACCATTAACCAAAGTGGTGCCGGAAAGGTTTTCTTTGCTGGACAAGGTACGAAGAAAGATTGGTCGATGAAGCGAGAGCATTTGTCTCCCGCTTATACAACACGCTGGGACCAGTTACCACGAGTGAAGTAGCGCAGTTGACTCAATATGCATTCACTCTGCGACGCAGCATGTTGAGCTTATCAACCTGGCGTCGAATATCACTGAAGAATTCTTCTTTCTCCATGGCCAGCGCTAACTCCCATTCTTTGGCTAGACCTTGGCAGTCCAAAAATGCGTATCTCAGCTTCGTCTTTGATATACGCAGCCCCTTGCTAAAGACTACGCGCTTGCCTCGTTGACCGTGAAAACTGTTGATGTACCACTCTATGCCAAAGCCATACTTAAAGTCTCTGATACGGACACCAAGCAGACCCCAGTCTTTAAAGGGCTCATTCTCTCGAACCTTGTAATGGGTAACCCAAAAGTCATCAACTTCAGCTCGTGCCAGCGCTTTTAGCCTGTCTGTTTCTTGCTGAAGTAAATCTGATACCTCTGCTTTCCATTGTTCATTGACGATTTCTACCAAACCAATTTCCCCATCCAATTAACCCCAAAAGCCAAAACCACTATCCGTTTGGCTTTTGGATCGAAACGCCAAACGTAAAACTGCCGTAACAATCACTGTTTGGCGTCTCGATATAAATCAACTCGCGCAATCCCATACCTGACAAGGGATACAGCCCGATTTCACTTAAAAACGCCTAAAACGACGTATCGTCATGAAGATACAAACCGTTTGGCGAGTTCAGGCCAGAATGCAAACGACGTTTGGCGTCTCGATTTTTTTGACTAGGTCATCCGCCGCCAAACAGAGCCTATTCTCATACTTTTGCGAAAATGCAACAGGCAGATAGATGAAAGGATTTGTCACCTTTCTGCCCACCGCCAGTGCACCGAATCCTGATAATGACATTTGAGTGAACCGCCAGAGCACTTGGAAATGCCCAAGCGTGGCCAGTGCGGTTGATTGAAAACCGTTAGAGCACTTTGAGTGCACAGGAGATAAGTATGTTTGTACTAGGCGTAGATATCGGTTACTCAAACCTGAAGCTGGCAATTGGCCAATCAGGCAGTGAACCGAAAACCATTATTCTGCCTGCGGGTGCCGGTCCTGCGGATCGTATGCCAGAGCGTATCGGTGGAGGCGATGATGAAACTTGTTTGTATGTGTCAGTCGATAATGAGCGCTGGGCCGCTGGTGTTCCTGCTGGACGCCTTCAAGGCTGGGAACGAGAGCTTCACCCGGAATATCCCACCACAAAAACCTATAAGGCACTTTTTCATGCCGCCTTGTTAATGGCTGAAACAGAATCCATCGATTTGGTTGTCACTGGATTACCGGTTTCCCAGTTTCATGAACCACAACGTAAATCTGACCTTGTGAAGCGCCTAAAAGGTGTCCATCAAGTGACGCCTAAACGCAGCATCACCGTTCATGACGTCAAAGTGCTGCCGCAGCCTGCCGGTGCCTATATGGATCTAGTTCAAACAGGTGGTGATTTGGGCTTGATTGAAGAAGGTCGCGTCGTCGTCATAGATCCAGGCTTTTTTTCTGTTGACTGGGTTGCCCTTGAGGCCGGAGAAATTCGCTACAGCTCATCAGGAACCAGTCTTCAGGCAATGTCCGTGCTACTGGAAACCATCGATAAGCTGATTTCAGAAGATCACGGTGCCAAAGTCGGAATGGATCGACTTGAAAAAGCCATGAGAACTGGCGACTTACAGGTCCTGCTATTTGGAGAAAAAGTCGATATTTCACCTTATCTGAATGCTGCCATGAAAAAGGTAGCGCCTGTTGCTCTTACAGCCATGCGCCAATCCATGCGTGACGAAAGCATCAATGCGGACTTGGTATTGATCGCCGGAGGTGGAGCCATGGCTTATAAGGAAGCGGCCAAGGAGATTTTTTCACGAAGCAAGATAATCGTGCCGGAACAGTCTGTTTTGGCGAACGTCCGAGGCTTCTGGTTTTATGGGGCCTGATTATGAGAGTTGTCGTCAACATTCCCCCAGGGAGCCACCCTGAACTACTCAAAGAATTGGAAAAGACGCCGCCACGGGAACGCGCTGAGCGTCTGCGGATGCTGGCCACCTTTGGGTTAATTCAAATGAGCCAACCCAATCTATCCACGACATCTGCACCGGTGGATGGCCATGCACCAGATGGTGAAGTGACTTCTATGAGTACAGCGCCAGAACCCAAAGCAGAATCACGTAAACAATCATTAAAATCAAAACTAGGGCTGGGCTTATAACATGGCGTTATCAGTTAGCTGGCTCGATGCCAGGTTAAATAAAGAAGCAAAAGAAACCGTAGTAAAAGCCGACCGAGATGGGCTAAGTGCTCGGGTATCACCCAAGGGCAAAATTGTTTTTCAGTTTCGTTATCGTTTCGATGGCAAGCAACAACGGGTAGACATAGGTACTTACCCACTTATGAAGCTTGCTGAAGCCAGGAATGAGCTAGATAGGTTAAGGGCAGTACTTGATCAAGGCCGAAACCCCAAGCTCTACCTACAGCAAGAACGGGCCAAGTATTCTGCCAATCAAAGCTTCGAATCGATTTTTCGAGACTGGATAGACTCTGCCGGTAAGCAAGGGCTAAAGGAGAAAACGTGGCACTACCAAAAACGCAGCAGTGAAATATATTTGCTGCCCCGACTTGGTAAGTACCCATTAACTGACATCAATGAATTGTCCTTAAGAAACTGTCTTCGTGAGGTTTCGGAAGCGTCTCCGTCAAACACAGAACGTCTAGTGTCTGTGCTGCATAAGTTTTATGACTGGCTGATAGATGAACAGATTTTGGAAATTAACGCTGCCGCTGGGATCACTGCAAAGAAGGTCGGCGGTAAGAAAGGCAAACGAACTCGGGTGCTAAATGACAACGAGATCAGGATACTTTGGCGCTATTTGCATGAGTCAAAAATCACTGAGAAGAATCGCATCTACATAAAACTGCTTCTCTTATTGGGAGGGCGCAAGGGCGAACTCATTCAAGCTGAAAAGCATCACTTTGACTTGCAATCTGCAATGTGGACAGTGCCCATAGAGATCCGCAAACAAGGTGAGAAAATTGGAGCGCCGATCATGCGGCCATTGATTAAGCCAGCTATTGAGCTGATTGAACTAGCGATGCAGATGAGCAAATCAACTTACTTGTTTCCCGCGAACGGACAAGAAGAGCTTGCCACAAATGGCTTTGATACCACTATTCCTAACAATGTGAAAATCTGGGCTCGCAGATCGCTTAGTGTTGAGATGGAACATTGGTCTATGCATGATCTTCGCAGAACGATGCGAACGCGAATGTCAGCCATCACCACGCAAGAAGTTGCCGAGTTGATGATTGGCCACAGCAAAAAAGGGTTGGATGCTATCTACAACCAATATCAGTACCTGGATGAAATGCGTCATGCTTACGACGTTTGGTATCAACAGCTAGAGACCATCATCGAGCCGACAGGCTTTTCATTCAACTGGCGTTTCGGACAATAAAATAAAAGAAAGAGGCTCAGTCCTCTTTCTTCTCATACTCCTCCAAGTCTTCAATGTGCCACAGCTTGTTTCGTGTATTTCGGTTGATGCGAGGTTGCGGCAAGCTGCCATCTTTTATTCTTCGCCAGAGCGTCGTATAGCTAATGTGGTAACGAGCCATCACTTCGTAAGATGTTAGAAAAGGGGTTGCCTGGTGCGCTACTGCTGTCATCTGCATTCTCCTGAAAATCAATGTAAAGCTATCATCGCCTGATTCATCACTAGTTGATGGTCAGAAAGATGCATGATTTGTTCAGAAGATCAGCCTTATCGAAACACAAATGTTGCTATTAGGTACTTTTCAGCTCAAACCTATGAATAACAAGGGCTACAAGGCGGTTTGTGTCATGAATAGCAATCAACATGCCTAACGAGAAAAATTTGTACACACTGTTTGTACACTCGCAACGATGACACATCAAAAACCACAATGACGAACCCTTTAAATTCATAAGCTTACAAACATAAAACTAGAGATGATCGCATTTATTCCGCTTTTGTAATGTCGAAACCAAAGTACCAAAAGCAGAAGGCACTTTCTTCATCAAACCCAGTAACCACAAGGCCTACAGCCAGATTTGTGTCATGGAATTTTCGCCAAAGGCCTCTAAAACGGAATTTGTACTCAAGTTTGTACACACTTTCCGAGGTTACGCTTGAACATCATTGAAAAGCAAAGAAACGAGAAAAAGACAAAAAGCCTTTAAATTCAGTACGTAGAGATGTGATTGTGGTGTGCAATGAAAGGTGGTTTTAAGCGTTGAAAGGCTGGGCGGCATCAGGGTGAGAAATAATAGCGAACGTTCTGCGCTTAGACACTTCGCCTAAAAAAAGGGGATTTGACATTAGTTAATCTTCTAAATTACTTTCATGCTCACAAAATAGGCAAGCATATCTACTATTCGATATTGTGCGGTATTCTCGCTTATTATCGCTGTGCTAGCAAACTGGAAAGACATGAACTGAATTTACTCGGCTCACCAGCCTTTACCTGCAACTAACAAGGGAAAGCCAGATCCACACAAAGAGATGTAAAAATTCAAAAAATTATTATTACATATTCAAAAGCCTCGAATCCGGATACGCATTTAAAGCATAAGTGTTGATGAGGTAATTAGTAACGGCCTAAAACTAACTCAAAAATAAGTAACTCATGATAATGGCGTCTTCCTTACCATTTCCCGATTTAGCTGGGTAATAGTTGTAACGACGGTCCACTTCATTAAAACCTGCTTGCTCATAAATATGGATAGCTGGGTGATTACTTTCACGCACTTCTAACCAAGCACTCTCTGCTTTGGCTTGTTCACAGTATTCAATAAACGCGTCCAGCAATTTTTGCCCTAGCCCTCTGCCCTGTTGAGAAGGCGCTACTGCAATATTTAATAGTGTCACTTCTCCAACAATATTCTGTCCATAGAAGTAACCAACCACTTGAGAGCCTTCCAGCATCACGTGATGGCAAGCACCGCGACTGGATAAGTCACGAACCAAAGATTCGGCCCAAGGGTGAGAATGTGCTTGCTGCTCGATTTGCCAAACTTGGTCGAGGTGCTCTGCACGCATCGGCGTAATTTCAATTGTCACGCATTAGCTCCGTTAAGAAGAGTACGAACAGATTTGTTGCCACAATGCGCGGCGCTGTTCGTTATTACCATCAATATCTTGTAATAGTGGCGAGGTCAGGTGCTTTGCCTTGATGCTTTGATCAGCCTCACAGCCTGCAAACCACACCCACTCTAGCTGATGTTCACCCAGCATGGATAAGCGCTCAGGCTCTAGGTGTAGCGCATCATCAAGCGTGAGCTTAATGCTTTTTAATACGCGCTCAAACATCAATGCCGTCTCGTTTTCTGGACATATTGGCGATACCAATAGGAGTTTACATGAACTTTGCAAATCCAATAATGGCGATTGATAGCCTTCCAGTCTTTCAGGGTGTACCAGCTCCCATGTGCTGATCCCCATTTCACGTAAATACTGTTTCTCGTTAATTGACATTTTCCGTCACCTATTTGAACGAGGGCAATCCTATCAAATTATCGCGATTATACCTAAAGGACTTCAAGGAACACCTGAACACAATGAGATGATTTGGATATTCCTGAACATAGCGTTTTGCCAACGGCCACACATTGGGTATGACATATGAGGTACATTATGAAATTCTTAAATACGCTACTACTTTGCACACTGGTAGCCGCCACCAGCGTGAGTGTTTTTGCTAATAACAGCGATGAGTGGGAGCTGATTGCAACGAAAACCGTTAACTTTCATACAGAAACAGATACCGTGACACCAAATAGCCTATTCCGAAACCGAAGCTTCAGTAAAATAAAACTAAAATGTGTGCAAGGAACGGTAGACATGAATGGTTTAAAAGTCGTCATGACAGATGGTAGTGAGAAAAAGCTTTCCTCTATGGGCGTACTAACAAGCGGATTGTCGACTCGTGCCTGGAGCCTTCCAGGTACAAAAGAAGCCAAGCTAAAACGGATTGAAATGACTTACAGTAGCTGGGGAAGCACAAAACTTAGCCTGCTAGGGGTAAGTAAAAAAGCGAAAATAGAGGTCTGGGGCAAAAAGAAAAGTAACCAGTCATCCTAACCTCCCTATCTCAGTTTTCAGTGAATAAGAAAGAAGCCCACTTAGTCGTGGGCTTCTTTCATTTACAGTTCAGAGAACTCTGGCGCATAGTCTATGCGTCCGGAGCGTCCAGCACATTGACCTTCGACCAACTCTGCGACTCGAAATGCACCTTTAGGGACATCCCAAGCACATTCAAAGCCCACCTCGTCGCATGATTGAAAACCCTGGCGCGCGTAATAATCAGGATCGCCCAACACCACACACACTGGATAGCCAAAATCACGCAGTGAATCAAAACCTTCTTTGATCAACTCTGCAGCGATGCCTTGGCGACGGTAATCTTCATGAACAGTTAATGGCGCTAGCCCTTGCCATGACAAATCTTCACCATTTAAGGTCACAGGGCTAAATAAAGCATGGCCTATCACCTCTCCCTCATCTGTACACGCGACTAAGGAAAGCGTGAATTTGCTGTTTTCGCGCAAACGCATCACAAGCTCAGCTTCAGCTTCCGTCGGGAAGGCGTGTTTCAATAAGCGGTCAATGGTAAGAATGTCCGCTGGGGCTTCAGTTCGAATAAGCATTCGCTACTCCGGTTGGTTGTGCAGGCGCTTGAACTCCTTTCTGAACAAAATCAGCCAATTGATTCAAAGCGACTTGCATTGCTTTCGGTAACTGCTCTAAGTCGACACTGTCCATTAAGTTTTTCACTTCTAAGCCAAGCTCAGTATCACCTTCAATTGAAAGGCGACGTTGGAAGAACAGTGTGTCAGGGTCTTCTTTACGACCAGCAATCAGTACTAGGTCGTTTAGATTACCACTAAAACTCACATCTTCCTGAACTGGTTTTTCAGCTACCACCAATTTTTCGTCTTGATAGCTGATGTACCATGCTAAGTTCAAGTCTTTAATCGCAACTTTTAACCACTTATCTTCAAGGAACTCAAAGTCACCATCTTCCAAGGCTTCTTTAAACACCATTTTTAGCCCTTCCAGCAACGCTTTTTGCTGAATTGGCTGTGGTAATAACTGGACTGGAGAACGCAAAATATTAGCTGCGTTCTTTACTAGTTGACTGCGAATCTTGTTTAACACGTTCATTATCCGTTACTTTGTCATTAGGTTGCTTATATTAAGCAATCGTGGCGATGAGATTACTGTTATGTATCAATAAAGTGCTTATTTTAGATTGGTGGTTTATTGCTCACTAACGCTTCTTTTTTTGAACTTACGTGTATTATTGATGCGAACAGGTGGATAAACACTTTTACAACCGTATTTTCAAAGTTATAGTTATCTGAGCGTATCCATGTGATTGTCGACTGCACAGCTAAAACCGCGAGCCCTTTAATGGCAAGTAACACTTTGGCTTGGTGGTAGATCGCCGCAGGCTTATCAGGGTGTCGCTTTTTATACACGGACGAATAATCTGGCTCATTGGAGATCGGTAATACCCTAATGCCTTCCCAGCAATTAAAACATTGGTTTGCCACGCTAACCTCAAATAGCCCTTTCTTCTTTGCCATTCTTGATAAAAAACACAATTATCGAATGGTAAGTGACCGTTACTGCGATATCGCAGGTTTAAGTCATGAGGAAATCGTCGGCTTAAACGATTGCCAAGTGCTGGGTGAACAGTTTTATAAGAAGCTTGCACCATACTATCAGCGCGCGTTCAAAGGGGCACATGTCGAAGCCGAAATCACGCTCGATGAAACCGACCTTGAAACCAGTCTTCACTTTAGTCTTTCGCCAGTTTTTGAAGGTAACGACATTCGCTTTGTTGTTTTTCACGCTGTCGATACTTCAGAAAAGCAGATACTCGTTCGCTCCTTAGAAGAGTCCGAAAGTAAGTTTGCGAAGTTAACACAACTGCTACCAGACGGCTTACTGCTTATCGAAGATGATATTGTCATCTCTGCGAACCCCGCATCAGCGCGCCTTCTCGGACTTAACTCTCCTCATGAATTGTTGGGCGAAGAGCTAAGTCGTTTATTCATCGATGAAAACAGTAAAAAGGTATTTAGTCATCGATTGAGTACATTAATTTCTGACAAACCTTTTGTCTGCTTAACCAGCGCAAGATGCGGCTTTGAACGGAAAGTTCAGCTACACGCGGATTCCACGGCGATATTAGGTAGCGAATCTCAAATTATCCTAATCCAAGATGCTGATGATGCGCCCAAAAACCTGTCTTCTGCATCGAATGAAGACATACACATTGACTCGCTCACCAAACTCTACAACCGCTTTGGCTTCACCAAACGTTTGGAACAGCTGATCAAAAAGCAAACACCGCTTCTGGTGTTCTATTTGGATATCGATAACTTCAAAAACATTAATGACTCACTTGGTCACCATATTGGCGATAAAGTGATTCAAGAGGTATCGGCCCGTCTTAAACGGTTACTGCCAAACCAAGCGATTATTGGTCATTTGGGTGGCGATGAGTTTGGTGTCATTCTGCCGGAGCCAGAAAATACCCGCATGGCTGAAATTTTGTCCGATCGCATTATCTCGTTGATCAACCAGCCTTTCGATTTACACCACTTCAGCAAACGCCTTGCCTGTTCAATTGGTAGCGTTCGATACCCTGAAGACGGACAAGATGCGCGAATCCTACTCCAAAATGCCGATACTGCGATGTATGAAGCCAAAGATCGTGGTAGAAATCGTCTGATCAAATTTAACGATCAAATGAACAAAGAAGCGCGTATGCGTTTGTGGCTTGAAATCGAACTGCAAAAAGCATTGCAGCAGAACGGTTTGGAAGTGTGGTATCAACCTAAGGTTAACGCGCGAGACTTCAGTATCAACGGCGCAGAAGCGCTCGTTCGTTGGAAGCATCCAGTCGAAGGGTACATTAGTCCTGGCTCATTCATTCCTGTCGCCGAGCGCGCTGGGTTAATCGAACACCTTGGACGTGTCGTGATGCGTGATGTTTTCAATACGGTAAAACGTTGGAAGCAACAAAGCATACTGCCAGGCCGTGTCGCCATCAACCTCTCTCCCGAGCAATTTGGCAACCCACAGCTGATCGACTTTATGGAAAAGCTGCTTCGCACTACCGAGCTTGATCCAAGCTGCATTACCTTCGAGCTAACCGAAAGTGCCGTGATGAGTGATAGCGAACATACACTGCAAATGTTGAATGCGATTAAAAAGCTTGGCTTCGCTCTCTCTATCGATGACTTTGGTACCGGCTACTCTTCTCTTTCCTACTTAGCGCGTTTCCCTATTGACGAGCTAAAAATCGACCGCGCTTTTATTAATGATATCGACACACTACCGAAACAAGTCACTGTGATTGAAAACATCATTAACCTAGGTAAGTCGCTCGACTTAACTGTCGTTGCCGAGGGGGTGGAAACCCACCAGCAAGCGACCCTGCTCTCTAACCTTCAATGTAATGCGATTCAAGGATTCCATTTTTATCGCCCGCAGCCAAAACATGAAATTGAAGAGCTGTTTGTACAGAATCGTCGTCACAAGAACTAACCCCGACCCGATACCCTTACTCGCAAGGGGTAAATATCGACTTTATTGAGCTAAACCTAACTTAGGTCAATTTCGCTATTCATAATTCTTCATAAAATGCGGACACCTTTTTATTCTCAATGATTGTGAGCATATGGAACTCTTGTGTCCCGCGGGTAACCTGCCTGCGTTAAAAACTGCGATTGATTGCGGTGCCGATGCCGTCTACATTGGTTTCAAAGATGATACCAACGCCCGTCACTTTGCTGGCCTCAACTTTAACGGCAAGAAATTAGAAAAAGCGGTGCAATACGTTCATGACCGCAATAAAAAAATTCATGTCGCGTTGAATACCTTCGCTCATCCCAATGGCTTCGAGCGCTGGACGAACGCAGTAGACAATGCAGCGGCACTGGGTGTAGACGCGCTGATTGTTGCAGACATTGCAGTGCTGGAGTACGCGGCTCGCAAATATCCCCATCTGGAACTACACCTTTCAGTGCAAGCATCAGCGACCAACGTCGCAGCCATTGATTTTTACAAACAAAACTTCAACGTAAAACGGGTAGTGCTACCCCGCGTTTTATCGATTCATCAGGTCAAACAGCTCTCACGCAACATCACTAGCGATGTCGAGTTAGAAGTCTTTGCTTTTGGTAGCCTTTGTATCATGTCTGAAGGTCGCTGCTACCTATCGTCATACATGACAGGTGAGTCTCCAAACACTGTGGGAGCATGCTCTCCAGCTAAGTACGTTCGCTGGCAAGAAACAGAAAATGGTCTGGAATCCCGCCTTAACAACATTTTGATCGATCGCTACAGCGCCGGTGAAAATGCGGGCTACCCTACCTTGTGTAAAGGTCGTTTCGAAGCAGAAATCGAAGGCGAGAAAAAACGCTACCACGCACTGGAAGAACCAACCAGTTTGAACACCCTCTCTATGCTGCCAGAACTATTTGCTGCAAATGTGGCTTCCGTAAAAATTGAGGGTCGCCAACGTAGCCCTGCTTACGTAGAACAAGTCACTCGAACATGGCGAGCCGCGATTGACCGTTACCAAGCAAACCCAGAAGCTTACCAAGTCGAAGCGGCTTGGGATGCCGCATTGGCAAACGTGTCTGAAGGTACGCAGACCACACTTGGTGCTTATCACCGCAAATGGCAGTAGAGGTTAAGATGGATAATTCAATGAAATACGCGCTTGGCCCGCTGTTGTACTTCTGGCCAAAACAAGACATCGAAGCGTTTTATGAACAAGCGAAATCAAGCTCCGCGGACATCATCTATCTTGGGGAAACCGTATGTTCAAAACGTCGAGAAATGAAGCCTTCGCATTGGCTTGAAATCGCAAAAGAGCTGTCTGCATCTGGCAAGCAAGTGGTGCTATCAACGATGGCACTACTAGAAGCTCCGAGTGAAGTAAACATAATGAAGAAGTACATCGACAACGGTGACTTCGCGATTGAGGCAAATGACGTATCTGCTGTTCAATTGGCATCAGAGCATAAAGTGCCTTTCGTCGTTGGTCCTGCAATCAATACTTATAACGCACACACGCTCAACTTATTTTTGAAGCAAGGTATGATGCGTTGGTGCATGCCTGTCGAGCTCTCTCGCGAATGGTTAAACGATACTTTAGTTCAGTGTGACGAGCTTGGTATTCGTAACAAGTTTGAAGTTGAGGTATTTAGCCACGGTTATTTGCCTTTAGCGTATTCCGCTCGCTGTTTCACAGCCCGAGCTGAAAACCGAGCGAAAGACGATTGCGAAACCTGCTGTATCAAATACCCTACGGGAATCCAGGTCAGTAGCCAAGAAGGGCAAGAAGTCTTTAACCTTAACGGCATTCAAACACAATCAGGGTATTGTTATAACCTGATCAATGACTTACCAAGTATGCAAGGCCTGGTTGATGTGGTCCGATTAAGCCCTCTCGGTGTGAGTACACTTTCTGAGTTAGAGCATTTTCGCTCAAACGAGCACGGCGACAACCCTGAAAAACTTGAAAGCCGCCAATGCAATGGCTATTGGCATCAGCTAGCTGGCTTAGAAGTAAAAAACATTTAGCTCCCCAAAAAAGAAAAGCGAGGCCCAACCTCGCTTTTCTCTATCAGCCATTGTTAACAGGCTTGCACTGTTGGCTCAGCCGAAGTTTCATTAAGCAGCTTTTTCACATCTCGCCACAACATACTGATCACGACCAAACTCAATGCAATGTTAGACAATGGGAAAGCTAACCAAATGCCTGTCACGCCGAAAAGTTTCGGCATAATGAATAAGAATGGCAACTGGACCAGCATGTTGCCTAGTGTGACAAACATGGCTTTGCTGCCTTTGCTTACTGATTGATAGTACGCGGCCGCCACAACTAAAAAACCATCTAAGAACAACGCAAACATGTGTAAACGAATCCCGATCACCGTGCTATCAATCAACTGTTGGTCTGCATTATTAAACACCGCAACCAGTTCGTACGGAAAAAGGTTCATCAAAACAACGAACGCCACCCCACCAAGCACAGATGTCCCCATCGCGACCTTTAATAACTTTCTGATGTTCTCCTGATTACGTGCACCGTGGTTGAAGCTCACTAAAGGCTGCATACCATTCGCAATTCCTTCGGCTATCAGATAGTAAACCGTCACGATGTACCCCAAAATGGCGTACGCTCCGATCAACATTGCACTTCCGTATTGAGCAAATAACGCGTTGTGCAGTGCCACCATCACAGAGCCGTAGGCGTACATAAAGAAACTTGATGTACCTATCATGATAATCTTTGGTGCAGCATCAACCTGAACTTTGAAGTCGCTGATACGAAGGCGTAATGTTGCTTTTGAAGTAAAGAAGTAACCAATACCTAGCACAGTGACCACTAATTGTGCAAGTGCAGTGGCAATAGCGGCTCCGGTTAACTCCCACTCCAACCAAGCAATAAATACGTAGTCTAATACAATGTTAATAACGGCACCGATGACCATCAAAATCGTTGCTAAGTTCGGGCTGTCGTCATTGCGCAACAGAAACGGAACCGCGATAGAACCCAACGTGAATACGCACGCGACAATCAGAACATGCAAATATTGCAGCGCAAGTTCAAACACTCGCCCTTCCGCTCCTTGCCAGCGAATAAATTCATCCGAAAACAAAAACAATATTGTAGCAACGATCGGCATCAATGCCGCTAACAACGTCAATCCGGTCGTTAGGATTCGCTTAGCACCTTCATGATCGTTCTCTCCTTGCTTGATCGAAGTCAGCGCACCAGTCCCCACCCCAATCATCATTCCTATACCGAGGATCGAACCGATAATAGGCCACGCAACATTGATCCCAGCTAATCCGTCAGCGCCAACATAACGGCCAATAAAAATGCCATCAACTATTTGATACAAACCGTTCACGAGCATTGCTGCGACGGTTGGAATCGTATATTTCCAAAACTGTCTATAAATTGAGTTTTGCATGACTGTCACCAGTAGTTAGCAAAGCTAACCATTTAATTAGCAAGGCTAACTAAATGGTTAAATTAAATAAAAGAAAGATGAAACAACAAAAACTAAACCATACAGCTGAGGCCTTTGCTTTAGTTTAAAATGACTTATTACTCAACGCTTTATTCAATAAAGCTTGTAACTGCTCAGCTTCTTGCTGATTTAATTGTTGCATCATTTGGTCAGAGATATCTTTGTACACTACCTGCTCCAAAGACATTTTTTCTGCGACTTCTTCCGTAAGCAACACACGCTTAGCACGAGCATCCTCATTACATGCGATGCGTTTCACCAAACCCTTTTTTTCCAAACGCACAACCATTGTCGATGCGGAAGGCTTAGTCACTTGCAGCTCTTCTGCAAGATCGGTTATTCGCACACCCTCAGGGTAAACCTGAATCACACGTAAATAATCGAACTCATTAAAGCTTAGATGTGATAATGGATCTTCTTTGGCATAGACACGCCAAGCTTTGGCGCAAAAACGCTCTAAATCAATCAAGCTTTCTTCTAATGCCATAAAAGCCACCACCACTTAGTTAGCAAGACTAACTATTTTAAATGAGTCACTCATCAAGTTCAATCATAAAAAAAGCCGCTCTCATCGAGCGGCTCTAAATCATTCAATTTCCAGCTTCTTGGCGGCCTTTAACTTGGCCAATCTATCTTGCTGTAATTGATCGTAAATTTGCGCCAACTCCAAGAAAGAATAGCGATGCTCAACATAATCGTAAACGTTGAACGAAATCGCGAGCTTATAAAGTGAGATGGCACTTGCGATATCACCTTCAAGCTGATTACGCTTTCCAAGGTAGAAATACGTTTCCGTCAATCGTTCAGCTAGGCGATAGTTCTCTCTCGTTCCATCCATAATTGCTTTAAGCGCGTCTTCGTCCGAGACGTCTCGTAGCATGATGGCAACAAGAACCCATCCCCACTCTTCACTACGATCTCGTAAATAACGCTGTTGAAGATTGGCTTTTGCTTGCTCTGGATTTTGCTCAGCTTCGATGATGTACAGCCATAATGAACGAAAAGGATCCGTTGGCATTTCTTGATAATGCTTGGTCATATCTTCTAAAGCGAGATCGATTCGGCCACCATAATACAGTGCAATCGCACGGTTGCGCTCAGCATAGGTATTATCAGGAGCCAACTCTATGGTCGAGTCAAACGCTTCATATGCCGCATCAAACTCTCCTACTTGGGTAAAGTATACTCCCAAAAGATTGAAGATGTCCGGCTGAGCAGGATTCAACTGCAAAGACTGGTTAAAGTCCAAACGGGCAAGATCACGCAAACCAACGCTGTCGTAGTAGCTACCGCGCTCATAATGCATTTTAGCGCGCACTTCATCACTAAGGTCGGGACGTTGTAGCAACTGCGAGAGACGCGCGATTTGTACTTCTTGTTGAACACTAGGCTGAAGTGGCACCGCCATCGGTGGATATAACCACTTTTGTGCTGATTGTTGAGAAGTATTTGCACAACCGGTCAGCGCGATAGCAACACATAAAATTGCGGTTTGAAACCATTTCACTAATTGATACTCCTGTTTGGACCGCTCAAGATTTGTTTCTCTTAATGCAATATAGGCGATAACCTCGTTTGAGGTTAATACATCGAAACAAACCAAAAAAGGGGAGCGAAAATGCTCCCCTTTTATAACATGCTTTCAGGCCCTTAATCTAATAAAAGGCTGAAAGTCTCATTTTGTCTTACTCGTCTTTAGCAGCCGGTGCTTCAGCAGCAGCTTCTTCAGCTGGCTTTTCTACCGCTTCTTTCATGCTTAGACGTACACGGCCTTGGCGGTCGATTTCAAGAACTTTAACTTGAACTTCTTGACCTTCAGCTAGGTAGTCAGACACTTTCTCTACGCGTTTTTCTGCGATTTGAGAAATGTGTACAAGACCATCTTTGCCTGGAAGAACCGTTACGAATGCACCGAAGTCAGCTAGACGTGCAACTTTACCTGTGTAGATACGGCCCACTTCCACTTCAGCAGTGATCTCTTCGATACGGCGGATAGCTTCTTTCGCAGCAGTGCCTTCAGTTGCCGCAATCTTGATAGTACCGTCGTCTTCGATTTCGATAGTTGTACCAGTCTCTTCAGTTAGAGCACGGATAACTGCACCACCTTTACCGATAACGTCTTTGATCTTCTCAGCGCTGATCTTCATCGTGTGAATACGCGGAGCAAATTCAGAGATGTCTTCACGAGCACCAGAGATTGCTTCATCCATTACAGATAGGATGTGCTTACGTGCGCCTTGAGCTTGGTTAAGCGCAATTTGCATGATTTCTTTAGTGATGCCTTCGATCTTGATGTCCATTTGAAGTGCAGTGATACCAGTGTTAGTACCTGCTACTTTAAAGTCCATGTCACCTAGGTGGTCTTCATCGCCAAGGATGTCAGAAAGTACAACGAAATCGTCACCTTCTTTAACAAGACCCATTGCGATACCAGCAACAGATGCTTTGATTGGCACACCCGCGTCCATAAGTGCAAGAGAAGTACCACATACTGAAGCCATTGAAGATGAACCGTTAGATTCAGTGATTTCCGATACAACACGTACTGTGTATGGGAACTCATCAACAGAAGGCATTACTGCAGCAATACCACGCTTCGCCAGTTTACCGTGGCCGATTTCACGACGCTTAGGAGAACCTACAAAACCAGTTTCACCTACACAGTATGGAGGGAAGTTGTAGTGCAGTAGGAAGTGATCTTTACGCTCACCAGTTAGCTCATCGATGATTTGAGCATCACGCTGAGTACCTAGCGTTGCCGTAACGATCGCCTGAGTTTCACCACGAGTGAATAGCGCGCTACCGTGAGTACGAGGAAGAACACCAGTACGTACATCTAGTGCACGAACCATGTCTTTTTCACGGCCATCGATACGAGGGTTACCTGCAATAATACGGCTACGTACTACTGTCTTCTCTAGATCATGGAAGATAGTGTGGATTTCTTTTGTGTCTGCTTCAGGATCTTCAGCAAGAAGAACTTCATTTACTTCCGCAGCGATCTCATGGATGCGGTCGTAACGAGCCATTTTCTCAGTAATTTGGTAAGCTTCAACAAGTTTAGCTTCTGCTAGATCAGCAATCTTATTTTTAAGCGCTGTGTTCTCTTCAGGAGCAACCCAATCCCAAGCAGGAGTTGCAACTTCTGCTTTGAATTCGTTGATAGCTTGAATAGCAACTTGTTGTTGGTCATGACCATAAACAACCGCCGCTAGCATTTCTTCTTCAGTTAGGTTGTCCGCTTCTGACTCAACCATCAGTACTGCTGACTCTGTACCTGCAACAACAAGGTCAAGCTTAGAAGTTTCTAGTTCAGTTTGGCTAGGGTTAAGTACAAGCTGACCATCGATATGACCAACACGCGCCGCACCGATAGGGCCGTTGAATGGAATGCCAGAGATAGCAAGAGCAGCAGAAGTACCGATCATTGTAACGATATCTGGCTGAACATCTGGGTTTACAGACATTACTGTCGCGATAACCTGAACTTCGTTTTTAAACGCGTCTGGGAATAGCGGACGGATTGGACGGTCGATTAGACGAGCTGTTAGCGTTTCGCCTTCAGAAGGACGACCTTCACGTTTGAAGAAGCCGCCTGGAATTTTACCCGCAGCGTAAGTACGCTCTTGGTAGTTAACCGTTAGTGGGAAGAAGTCTTGACCTGCAACGGCTTCTTTTTTACCTACAACAGATACGAATACAGACGTATCATCCATTGTGACCATAACTGCTGCTGTAGCTTGACGTGCAATAACGCCAGTTTCTAAAGTAACTGTGTGGTTACCGTACTGGAACGTTTTAACAACTGGTTTTTCGAACATTGTTATTCCTTGTTTCTAATCTTCCTTTAGTGCTTAAAGAAATCTTAGATGTGTTAATTGACACTCAAGGCATTACGAATCGCGACTAGTAAAAAGAAACTCGGAAATTCCTTTTGAATAGTCGCGACCTTTTGGTCGACGTGGTTGACTGTAATGCTATGAGCTTTTGAGAAAACCTCTTACAAGGTTTAGCCGCCAGTATTATAACGGCATAAGTCTAATTTGGCTAAATTTAGGCAACAAAAAAGGGGCATAAAGCCCCTTTTTAGACAAACTGCTATGCAGTCGCTGATTAGCGACGTAGGCCTAGACGTTTGATTAGGTCTTGGTAGCGAGCTAGGTTTTTACCTTTTAGGTAATCTAGAAGCTTACGACGACGAGAAACCATGCGTAGAAGACCACGACGGCTGTGGTGATCGCCTTTGTGCGCTTTGAAGTGACCTTGTAGGTGGTTGATAGAAGCTGTAAGTAGAGCTACTTGAACTTCTGGTGAACCAGTGTCGCCTTCGCCTTGTGCGTATTCTGCAACGATTGCTGCTTTAGTTTCTGCATTCAGAGACATAATTCTCTCCTAATAAGAGTAGGTTTAAAGTTGTAGCAGCCAATCTCTGATTCAGCCGCTACGCGAAGCGCGGATTATAGGGAAATTTCCTATCTCGTGCAATATAAAAATACCGACACTCAGGTCGGTATTTTCAATCATTTACTTGGATGCAACGTCATCTCGGAACACGACCAATCGCTTAGGAGCGATTTTGCCATCTTCGTTCATTTCGCCAACGCCAATAAACAAGCGTTCTTCACCCATAGTAAGGCGAAGTGAGCCCTCAGTCGGAGCACCAAATACTTGAACGGGCTGCCCATGTTGGACCATATTCGCCAGTTCAGGCACCAAGTTGACTTCTGGTAAGTCTTCTACCGCTGTATCCATTGGCAAAAGCAGTGGGTCCAGTAGCTCTCGAGGCGCTCGTTCCTCGCGGTGAGCTTGCTCTAGCAACTCATTTAGTTGCTCAAGTGTTACCATATTCTCGTAAGGGTATTTAGCAACACCAGTACGACGAAGCATAGTTACGTGCGCACCACAACCTAACATTTCGCCCAGATCATCAACGATAGTACGAATATAGGTACCTTTAGAGCAGTGCACTTCCATCTCTACTTCATCGCCTTCAAAACGGTGAAGAACAATCTCATATACCGTGATCTTACGAGATTCACGCGGAACTTCGATGCCTTTACGAGCGTATTCATACAAGGGTTTACCTTGATACTTCAACGCAGAGAACATGGAAGGCACTTGATCAGATTCACCACGGAACTGATCGATGCACGCTTCTAGCTTGTCTAACGTAACATCGACTGGACGCGTCTCTACAACTTCACCATCCGAGTCAGATGTATTGGTACGTTCACCCAGCTTTGCGATCACGCGGTAGCGTTTATCAGAATCAAGAAGAAACTGAGAAAATTTTGTCGCTTCACCCAAGCAAATTGGCAGCATGCCTGTCGCTAATGGGTCCAAGGCTCCAGTGTGGCCTGCTTTCTCGGCAAAGTAGATTCGCTTTACTTTTTGCAGTGCATCATTGGAAGAGATACCTGTTGGTTTGTCCAACAGTATAACACCATTAATTGGACGACCTTTACGACGACGAGCCATTATTCTTCGTCCTCACGACCAGAATCTTTTTGCTTTTGTTTGTCTGAACTAACGACTTCAGACACAAGGTTAGACATACGCATACCTTCAACCAGCGTATTGTCATAGTGGAAGCGGATTTCTGGCGTTAAACGTAGACGAATACGCTTACCTAACATCATGCGAATGTGCACTTCGTGCTCACGTAGCGCTGCTAGACATGATTCTGGTGTTTGCTCACCCACACACAGGAAGGTCACAAATACTTTTGCGTAAGCTAGGTCACGAGAGACTTCTACGTCTGAGATCGTCACCATGCCAAGGCGAGAGTCACGAACTTCACGTTGAAGGATCATCGCTAGTTCTTTTTGCAGCTGCTGTGCAACGCGCTGCGTGCGGCTAAATTCTTTTGACATATCTTTACTCTTATATAGAAAGAATGGGGGGTTGGTCAAAGCCAGCCCCCCATGGTGTATTCAACAACCAATTACTACTTATCTTTCAAAGACAATATTAGTAATTTTAGTCAATTAGTCTAGAGTACGTTTAATTTCAACGATTTCGAAGACTTCGATTTGGTCACCAACGCGAACATCATTGTAGTTCTTAACGCCGATACCACATTCGTAGCCATTCTTAACTTCTTGAACGTCATCTTTGAAACGACGTAGTGACTCTAGTTCACCTTCGTAAATAACAACGTTATCACGTAGTACACGGATTGGGTTGTTACGCTTGATCACACCTTCTGTAACCATACAACCAGCGATAGCGCCCAGTTTCGGTGACTTAAACACGTCACGAACTTCAGCAAGACCAATGATCTCTTGCTTGAATTCTGGAGCAAGCATACCGCCCATTGCTTGTTTCACTTCATCAATCAATTGGTAAATGATTGAGTAGTAACGTAAGTCAACAGCTGCGGCTTCAACAGCACGGCGAGCAGAAGCATCTGCACGAACGTTAAAGCCAAGGATGATTGCGTTTGAAGCTTCCGCTAGTACTACGTCAGTTTCCGTAATACCACCTACACCAGAACCAACGATGTTCACTTTAACTTCGTCAGTAGATAGCTTAACTAGTGAGTCAGCGATTGCTTCTACAGAACCTTGAACGTCTGCTTTAAGTACAACGTTAAGTTCAGCAACTTCACCAGCAGTCATGTTAGAGAACATGTTCTCTAGTTTAGATTTCTGCTGACGAGCAAGTTTCACTTCACGGAACTTACCAGCACGGTAGTTAGCTACTTCACGCGCTTTACGCTCGTCACGAACTACTGTTGCTTCATCACCTGAAGATGGTACACCTGAAAGACCTAGGATCTCTACAGGGATAGATGGGCCAGCCGAAGTAATTTCTTTACCTAGCTCATCACGCATTGCACGAACACGGCCGTATTCTTGACCACAAAGAACGATGTCGCCTTTGTTTAGTGTACCTGATTGAACAAGTACTGTTGCAACTGGACCACGACCTTTATCTAGGCGAGATTCAACAACAACACCAGATGCCATGCCCTCAGCTACAGCTGTAAGTTCAAGAACTTCAGACTGAAGAAGGATTGCTTCTAGAAGACCATCGATGTTTGTACCCTGTTTAGCAGAGATGTGAACGAACATGTTCTCACCGCCCCACTCTTCAGGAATAACGTCGTATTGAGCAAGCTCGTTCTTAACGTTATCTGGGTTCGCGTCTTCTTTATCGATCTTGTTCACAGCAACAATTAGAGGAACGCCTGCCGCTTTCGCGTGCTGAATCGCTTCTACTGTTTGTGGCATTACGCCATCGTCTGCTGCAACTACAAGAACAACGATATCTGTTGCTTGAGCACCACGAGCACGCATTGCAGTAAACGCTGCGTGTCCAGGAGTATCAAGGAACGTGATCATGCCGTTGTCTGTTTCAACGTGGTACGCACCAATGTGCTGAGTAATACCACCCGCTTCGCCAGAAGCAACGTGTGTGCGACGGATGTAGTCAAGTGTTGACGTTTTACCGTGGTCAACGTGACCCATGATAGTAACAACTGGAGCACGTGGAACTGCTTCCGCGTTAGTGTCACGGTCAGATAGTACCGCTTCTTCCAGTTCGTTCTCTTTACGAAGAACTACTTTATGGCCCATTTCTTCAGCAACAAGTTGTGCTGTTTCTTGGTCGATCACTTGGTTGATAGTCGCCATAGCGCCCATCTTCATCATTACTTTGATAACTTCTGTCGCTTTAACCGACATCTTGTTAGCAAGTTCTGATAGAACGATCGTTTCGCCAATTACAACGTCTTGCTTAGCAACCGTTGCTGACTTATCAAACCCGTGCTGCATTGAAGTCGGCTTAGCAAGTTTGCCCTTACGACCTCTACCGCCACGTTGGTTGTTACGGCCACCGCGAGCTTGGTCGTCTTTACCCGAAGCTGCTTTTTTCTTCTTACGACGACCGCCTTCTACTTTGCGATCTGCTTCATCTTCGGCTTCACGTGCGTATTGTGAAGTCGTTACATGGTAATCTGTATCTTCCATATCACCCTTTTTCTCTTCTGCAGCAGACCAACGCTCTTTATTCTTTTCAGCCAATTCGCGAGCTTCTTCAAGCTTGCGCTGACTTTCCTCTTCAGCCTTACGCTTAGCTTCTTCTTCCTGACGACGTTTAAGCTCGTCGGCCTCTTTTCGCGCTGCTTCTTGCTTAATTTTCTCTTCAGCATCACGCTTTGCTTTTTCTTCAGCATTACGTTGTGCATTCGTATCTACGTCTCGCTTCGCTTTTTCTTCAGCTTCACGTTTCGCTTTTTCTTCCGCTTCACGTTTTGCAGCTTCTTCAGCTTCACGTTTTGCAGCTTCTTCAGCTTCACGTTTTGCAGCTTCTTCTGCTGCACGTTTTGCTGCTTCTTCTGCTTCACGTTGTGCTGCTTCTTCAGCTTCACGTTTCGCTTCATCTTCAATTGTGCTGCGCTTCACGTATGTACGTTTTTTGCGCACCTCAACCTGAACATTCTTACTCTTACCACCACCCGCGTTCACACTAAGTGTACTACGAGTTTTACGCTGAAGCGTAAGGCGAGTCGGCTCTGAATCACCTGATTTATCACCGTGTTCTTTCTTTAAATGAGAGAGAAGCTTCTGCTTCTCTTCATCAGTAACATTGTCAGAGCTCGCCTTTTTAATGCCAGCGTCAGCAAGTTGTTCAATCAAGCGGTCGACTGGCGTACCAATCTCATCACTCAGTGCTTTAACTGTTAATTGTGTCATGCCGCTTCCTCCTTGCCGAAAATTATGCTTCTTCGCCGAACCAACAGATGTTACGTGCGGCCATAATTAGCTCACCTGCACGTTCTTCAGTCAGGCCTTCGATACCTTCTAAATCGTCAATACCTTGGTCAGCAAGATCTTCCAGTGTCGCTACACCTTTCGCTGCCAATTTAAATGCCATCTCACGCTCAAGACCTTCAAGTGCAAGTAGGTCCTCAGCTGGTTCTAGACCTTCAAAAGACTCTTCTTGTGCTAGTGCGATCGTCGTTAGTGCATTTTTTGCACGTCCACGAAGCTCTTCGATTAGTTCTTCATTCAAACCATCGATTTCTAGTAGCTCGTTAACTGGCACGTATGCGATTTCTTCTAGCGTTGAGAAACCTTCTTCAACAAGAAGTTGAGCGAAGTCTTCTTCAATATCTAGGTACTTCATGAAGTTTTCAATAGATGCTTGTGATTCTTCAGCGTGTTTCTTCTGAAGATCAGCAACTGTCATAACATTCAGTTCCCAACCTGTTAGTTGAGATGCTAGACGCACGTTTTGACCGTTACGACCAATAGCTTGCGCTAGGTTGTCAGCTTCAACTGCGATGTCCATTGAGTGTGCATCCTCATCAACGATGATAGAAGCAACATCAGCTGGCGCCATTGCGTTGATAACGAATTGAGCTGGGTTATCATCCCAAAGAACGATATCGATACGCTCACCACCAAGTTCGCCAGAAACAGCTTGTACACGTGCACCACGCATACCAACACACGCACCTACAGGGTCGATACGTTTGTCATTTGTTTTGACAGCGATCTTAGCGCGAGAACCAGGATCACGTGCTGCGCCTTTCAACTCGATAATATCTTCTGCGATTTCAGGCACTTCAACACGGAACAGTTCTGCCAACATTTCTGGCTTAGAACGAGTGATGAACAATTGGAAACCACGTGCTTCAGGCGCGACTTTGTAAAGAAGGCCACGTACGCGGTCGCCTGGACGGAAGTTTTCACGAGGAAGTTGGTCATCACGCAGGATTACCGCTTCAGCGTTATTACCAAGATCAAGCACGATTGTGTCACGGTTTACTTTTTTCACGACACCAGTGATTAGATCACCTTCATTGTCGATGAACTGTTCAACGATTTGTGCGCGCTCAGCTTCACGAACTTTTTGTACGATAACTTGCTTAGCAGTTTGAGTCGTAATACGGTCAAACGTTACTGATTCGATTTCGTCTTCTACGTAGTCGCCAAGCTCGATTGAATCATCTTCGTATTGCGCTGCTTCTAGTGAGATCTCTTTTGTAGGGTTCTCAACGTCATCAACAACTAACCAACGGCGGTAAGTGACAAACTCACCGGTTTTACGGTCAATGGCAACACGTACGTCGATTTCGATTTCGTATTTTTTCTTTGTAGAAGTTGCTAGAGCAATCTCAAGAGCCTCAAAGATACGCTCACGAGGTACCGCTTTTTCGTTCGATACCGCTTCTGCTACCGCTAAAATTTCTTTACTCATTGTATTTAGCCTCTAAGCTTAAACTTTTTTAGGGAACTAAAATTTAGGGATCAGGTTAGCTTTGGAAATGTTACTTAGAGCAAACTCTTCTTGCTGACCGTCTACAGTAATTGTCACTGTTTCGCCATCAACACCGTGGATAATACCTTTCCACTTACGACGGTTTGCTACAGCCATTTTCAATACGATGCTGACCTCGTGACCAATAAATTGCTCGTAATGTGCTGCTTTAAAAAGTGGTCTTTCTAAACCTGGAGAAGACACTTCTAGGCTGTAAGCAACAGAAATTGGATCTTCAACGTCTAAAACTGCACTAACTTGGTGGCTAACTTCTGCACAGTCGTCTACGTTAATACCATTTTCATGGTCAATGTAGATACGTAACGTTGAGTGCGCGCCTGCACGAATGAATTCTAATCCAACTAACTCATAACCTGATGCCGCTACTGGCGCGTCAAGCATTTCAGTAAGTTGTCTTTCTAAACCAGTCATTTAACCACTCCAGAAACAAAAAAAGGGCTCAGAGCCCAATCAAAAAACCAAGCAGTATCTGAGCTATTTCAAAAAGCTCAGATAACAAAAAACCCCGATAGTCGGGGTTTTATGCTGCTGGACCCTGATACGTTAAGAATAGCCAACAATTGCTTTTCTTAACTCGTAGTGTGGTTAGCACTACGCAAACTTGCCAATCTACGATTTCCTTTTAAAGAAAGAGATTGGTTGCGGGGGCCGGATTTGAACCGACGACCTTCGGGTTATGAGCCCGACGAGCTACCAAGCTGCTCCACCCCGCGTCCGACTTGCTGAGCATTATACTCGCAAACAAGTGATTTACAAGTTTGTAAATACATGGTGCCGAGAGAGGGACTCGAACCCTCACACCTAAGGCACTAGCACCTCATGCTAGCGTGTCTACCAATTTCACCATCTCGGCATCAAAACCTTACAGCTTATTGAGGAATTTCATCACCCGCAGGGGCAGGAACTTCACTCGCTGCGTCCTTAACTTGTTCAACAACTGGTTGACCTAACGTTGGGTCTACCCATTGTGATTCAGTCTGGTGCGTAGACATACGACCAAGTAACAAGCTAACGATAAAGAATACGGTTGCTAAAATAGCAGTTGTTCGGGTTAAGAAATTACCTGAGCCGCCAGCACCAAACACTGTGTTTGAAGCACCAGCACCGAACGAGGCTCCCATATCTGCGCCTTTACCTTGTTGAATCAACACAAGGCCAATCACACCAAGCGCTGCCAACAGGTAAATCACAAGTAGAACTGAAAACATTTTTTCCACCTATGTTCCAAATTGTTGAGCCAGCGCCGTTCAAAAGAACAAATCATAATGAACAAGGCTAGCGACCTCCTAACGGGAGGCGGAGCAATACTAGCGAAAGCCAGTAACGCTGACAAGGGAAAATTAGTAAAAAATCAATGCCAATGCGTTAAGCGCTCAAAAAAAGGGCAAAAGATGCCCTTTTCATTCAAGACATGCTTTAACGCAATGATTAACAACTTGCTTTAACAGCCTCAGCGATTTTCAATGCTGAGTGTTGAACTAGTTCACCATCTTCGCCTTCCACCATAACGCGGATCAAAGGCTCAGTGCCAGACTTACGCAGCAGTACACGCCCTTTATCACCAAGTGTCGCCTCTACTTCAGCGACAGCGTTTAATACAGCTGTAGCTTCAAGAGGGTTACTTTCTCCTGAGAAACGGACATTTTCTAAAACCTGAGGATATAATGTCATTCCTTGCGATAGTTCATATAAAGACATATCGCTGCCAATTACAGAAGCAAGTACTTGAAGTGCAGCAACAATCGCATCGCCGGTTGTGACTTTATCTAATAAGATCACATGGCCTGAGTTTTCAGCACCAATTTTCCAACCTTTTTCTAGCAGTTGCTCCATGACATAACGGTCACCAACAGCAGCACGTACAAACGGAATGCCTAGCTGCTTTAAACCATTTTCCATACCCAAGTTAGTCATTAGTGTACCAACAACACCACCCTTTAGCTCACCACGACGAAGTGCATCACGAGCGATGATATAAGCAATTTGGTCACCATCAACTTTGTTACCTAGGTGGTCGACCATAATGATGCGGTCACCATCACCATCAAATGCGAGACCAAGATGCGCTTGCTCTTCAACAACACGCTGTTGAAGAGCTCGTACGTCTGTTGCGCCCACTTTTTCATTAATGTTGATGCCGTTAGGCTCTACGCCCATAGCGATAACTTCTGCCCCAAGTTCTTTGAAAACATTTGGAGCGATGTGGTACGTTGCACCGTGCGCACAGTCTACTACGATCTTAAAGTTCGCAAGGCTCAGCTCAGATGGGAAAGTACTCTTACAGAATTCGATGTAACGACCAGCTGCATCATTTAGGCGGGTTGCTTTACCAAGCTCAGCAGACTCCACACATTCAATTTCTTTATCTAACTCAGCTTCGATCGCCAATTCGATATCGTCAGGTAGCTTAGTACCCTCAGAAGAAAAGAATTTAATGCCGTTGTCGTAATATGGGTTATGTGATGCAGAAATCACAATACCAGCCTCGGCACGGAAAGTCTGAGTTAAATATGCCACAGCTGGAGTTGGCATGGGACCAGTAAATGTTGCTTTAAGTCCCGCAGCTGCAAGGCCAGCCTCTAGTGCAGATTCAAGCATATAACCTGAAATACGTGTATCTTTACCTATGATAACTTTCTTTGTGCCTTGTTTCGCTAGTACACGACCAGCAGCCCAGCCAAGCTTAAGTACGAAGTCTGGAGTGATTGGGTATTGTCCTACTTTACCGCGCACACCGTCAGTACCAAAGTAACGTCTTTCATTCGACATAAACTTTCCTTTATTATTTTTAAATATTGTTTTTCGTCATCTCAACAACTTTCATCGCTTCGATTGTCTCTTCAAAGTCATGCACGCGAATGATCTGCGCGCCTTTCATCGCGGCAATCGTAGCACAAACGACACTTGCGTTCGTACACTCTGCCGCTGGCTTGTCTAACAGTTTGAAGATCATGGATTTACGAGACATGCCAGCCAAAATAGGCAGGCCGAATTCATGAAACTTTTCAAAATGAGCAAGCATATGATAATTGTGTTCGATTGTTTTGCCAAAGCCAAACCCAGGATCGAGAATCAGTTGAGATTTATCAATCCCTGCTGCTTCACACGCCGCGATACGCTCTTCTAGAAAAGCCGACACGTCCCCCATTAAATCATCATAATGAGGGTCAACTTGCATGGTCCTAGGCTGACCTTTCATATGCATCAGACAAATTGGAAGGTTTGCTTCTGCTGCGACTTCCAGAGCACCTGGCTCTTGCAGCGAGCGGATGTCATTGATCAAATCAGCCCCAGCATCAATTGCTTGACGCATCACTTCTGCTTTACTGGTGTCAACGGAAATCCACACATCATACTTTTCACGAATGGCTTTGATTACTGGGACAACACGCCTAAGCTCTTCTTCCAAAGACACATCCGGTGCACCAGGTCTTGTCGATTCACCACCAACATCAACAATACTTACACCAGCCTTTATCATTTTATCAACTTGAGCAAGAGCAAGTTCAATTGAGTTGTATTTACCGCCATCCGAAAAGGAATCCGGTGTCACATTTAGAATGGCCATGACATGTGGACGCGAAAGGTCCAAAGATTTGTTATTTGCTGTAATCATCATCATAAACACAAAAACCCCGAGATAACTCGGGGTTTAATATTATCGATACTCTTTATTCAGAGTCTTTCTTTTCAGGCGCTTCGTTAGAAGTTGTTTCAGAAGAGCTAGGCTGTTCTGCATCTTTCGCAGTCTCCGTTGCTTCTTCTTTAACTTCTTGCTTTGCTTGAGGCTTGTCGCTGTCTTCTGGTTTGCTTGCTGAGTTATCACTCCAGCCCGCAGGCTCACGAATTTCAGCTTTGCGCTCCATTAAGTCATCAATCTGGCGAGCATCAATGGTTTCATACTTCATCAGCGCATCTTTCATCGCATGCATGATATCCATGTTCTCTTGAAGAATCTTCTTCGCACGATCGTAGTTGCGGTCAATGATCTGACGAACTTCGTCATCAATCAACTTCGCTGTATCGTCAGACACATGTTTAGTCTGAGTTACACTACGTCCTAAGAACACTTCGCCTTCATCTTCTGCATACAGCAGAGGGCCAAGCTTTTCAGAGAAACCCCATTGAGTAACCATCTTACGAGCAATATCTGTTGCGCGCTCGATATCATTAGAAGCACCGGTTGATACTTTGTCAGCACCGTAGATAAGTTCTTCTGCTAAACGACCACCGTACAAGCTAGAAATCATTGATTCTAGGTGTTGGCGAGACATACTCACGCGGTCCTGCTCAGGAAGGTACATTGTTACACCCAACGCACGACCACGTGGAATGATAGACACTTTGTACACTGGATCGTGTTCAGGAACCAAGCGACCAACAATCGCGTGACCCGCTTCGTGGTATGCGGTTGACTCTTTAACTTCCTCAGACATCACCATTGAACGGCGCTCAGCACCCATCATGATTTTGTCTTTCGCCAGTTCAAACTCAACCATAGAAACGTTGCGCTTGTTACCGCGCGCAGCAAACAGGGCTGCTTCGTTAACTAAGTTTGCTAGGTCAGCACCAGAGAAGCCTGGAGTACCACGCGCGATGAGAGAAGGCTCTACATCACCCGCTAGAGGGACCTTACGCATGTGAACTTTTAGGATCTGTTCACGGCCACGTACATCTGGAAGACCAACTACCACTTGGCGGTCAAAACGACCAGGACGCAGTAACGCAGGGTCCAACACATCAGGACGGTTAGTCGCAGCGATAACGATAATACCTTCGTTACCTTCGAAACCATCCATCTCAACGAGCATTTGGTTTAGTGTTTGTTCACGTTCATCATGACCACCACCAACACCTGCGCCACGTTGACGACCTACCGCATCGATCTCATCGATAAAGATGATACAAGGTGCAGCTTTCTTTGCTTGTTCAAACATGTCACGCACACGAGATGCACCAACACCAACGAACATTTCTACGAAATCAGAACCAGAGATAGTAAAGAATGGTACTTTCGCCTCACCGGCAATGGCTTTCGCTAGAAGCGTTTTACCCGTACCAGGAGGACCAACCATTAGAACACCCGTTGGAATCTTACCGCCCAGCTTTTGGAAGCGGCTTGGATCGCGTAGGTAGTCCACCAGCTCTTTCACGTCTTCTTTTGCTTCGTCACAACCTGCAACGTCAGCAAAAGTTGTCTTGATTTGTTCTTCGCTCATCATTCGAGCTTTGCTCTTACCAAAAGACATGGCGCCTTTACCACCGCCGCCTTGCATTTGACGCATGAAGAAAATCCATACACCAATTAGTAAGATCATTGGGAACCAAGAGATGAAGATAGTACCCAGCAAGCTTTGCTCTTCTGGAGGCGTGCCTTGTACTTTCACGTTTTGGTTAATTAGGTCATCTAGAAGCTTTTGGTCATACACTGGCATGTAAGTGACCATTTTGGCACCGCCGCCACGACGAACAAAGCTAATTTCACCGTCTTTAAAAGTTGCTTCTTGAATCTGGCCTTGGCCAACTTCCTGTACAAACGTGGTGTAATCCACGGTTCTGCCATTGCTTTCTCCAGGGCCAAAGCTCTGGAATACCGACATCAATACGACGGCGATAACAAGCCACAGAATTAAATTTTTTGCCATGTCACTCAAGGTGTAAGCCTCTCGATAACTAATTGTAATTAAAGGTAGGGTACTACAGTTCATTAACTGTAGCTATAGTGTTAACACGCTCTCAAGAGAGCAAAATGGTTAACCTTTGTAACCAGTGGCTACGACGAAGACCTCTCGAGAGCGAGCTCGCGATGAGTCTGGTTTTCTAATTTTTACGGCTTTAAACATGTCTCGGACTTCTTTCACATACTGATCGAAGCCTTCCCCTTGGAAAACCTTTACGACAAAGCTACCATTAGGCGCTAGAACTTGTCGACACATATCTAAAGCTAATTCAACTAAATACATAGCGCGAGGTTGATCAACAGAATTGTTTCCCGCGATGTTAGGCGCCATATCAGACATTACTACGTCTACCATGGAAGGTTGGATCCTTTCTAGCAAAGCTTCCAATACCGCATCATCACGAAAGTCGCCTTGTAAAAAGCTAACGCCAGCAATCGGGTCCATAGGAAGCAAGTCACACGCGATGATCTGACCACTGTCCCCTACTATCTTAGCAGCATATTGAGACCATCCGCCCGGCGCAGCCCCCAAGTCGACGACTGTCATTCCAGGCTTTAACAATTTATCTTTCGTTTGAATCTCATCGATCTTGAAATAAGCACGTGAGCGGTAGCCTTTTTTTCGGGCTTCATTCGCGTATTTATCATCAAAGTGTTCTTTCAACCAACGACCAGAACTAGCCGAATGTTTTTGTTTACTCATTTTAATCCCAACAAGGCACAAATTGGAGCTATTGTTTTAATAGGCGCTACCTATTACTCAATAAATTATAGTCTTCAGCAATAGATGGCGTTAAAATAGCTTTTTTCAACCCTTATTTTAAAGAAAATTGGCCGCGTAATGAACCTAAGCACCAAACAAAAGCAGCACCTTAAAGGCCTAGCTCACAGTTTAAAACCTGTTGTGCTAATGGGCGCAAATGGACTTACAGAAGCCGTGCTAGCAGAAATTGAAATCGCTCTTAACCATCACGAACTTATCAAAGTAAAAGTTGCTTCGGAAGATCGTGAAACAAAACAGCTAATCATCGACGCTATCGTACGTGAGACGGGCGCTGAAAAAGTTCAGACTATTGGTAAAGTGCTTGTGCTATATCGCCAGTCTGAAGAGCGTAAAATCGAAATCCCTCGTAAGTAACTCTACTTACGTTGCTGAAGAAAAAAGGTCGCCTGAGGCGACCTTTTTGCGTTTTATCAGAGTAGTAATGCTACTCCAAACGACTTAGATATATTCTACTCGGTCAATTTCGAAGTCTTTCGCGCCACCTGGAGTTTGAATAGCAACTTCATCGCCTTCCATCTTACCAATCAGGCCACGAGCAATAGGTGAGCTCACTGAAATGCGACCTGCTTTGATATCGGCTTCGTCATCACCAACGATTTGGTACGTTTTTTCTTCTTCGGTGTCGATATCAATCAAGGTTACGGTTGAACCAAAAATAACTTTACCCGTGTTCTCCATCTTCGTTACATCAATAACTTGAGCAACTGACAGTTTGTATTCAATGTCACGGATTTGTGCTTCACAAATGCCCTGCTCTTCACGAGCGGCGTGATATTCAGCATTCTCTTTTAAATCACCTAGCTCACGAGCTTCAGCAATTGCCTCTGAGATCTGAGGACGTAGTTTAAGTAGACGATCGAGTTCTGCACGTAGCTTTTGCTCGCCACGTAGTGTCATTGGAACTTTTTCCATTTTATAACCTCAAGCCCAAATGGGTCTTTGGACAAAAAAAGCCCACCCTGTCATAGGACTGGGTAGTGCGCTTAAAGATGTATTTCGTTTAGTGTAAACAAACTCCCGGACGAAATCATCTTAATTCGAAAGACAGCAAGACTATGCCTTTTCGGCATAATGATATAACTCACTTTTAGAGCGGTTCTAGGGCGAATCACCTTCTCAATTTATTGAAAAACAACACTGTTCATTACACCAAAAACCTCAAAAAAGATAAAAACTAATCAATGTCAGGCCAATGTCATTGCCAATAATTTCAATCAAAAACAGTAATTTAAATAAAAACAACGCACAATTGAACAGTGTTCATCAGTGGGATTTATATCATTTTACTAACTCATACGGAAACTTTAGCAGTAAAACATGTCCAGCGAGTTGTTAGATCAATGGCTTACAAGTGCGAACTATATCGCTCAATTAGTCAATTTTGGACCAACAACTTGTGAGAGATCACCTCTCCCCCATACAACAATGATTATGGACAGCTAACTAGGACAAATAAGATGAAAAAGACTCTAATTGCTCTTTCTGTATCTGCAGCAGCTATGGCAACTGGCGTAAACGCAGCTGAACTTTACAACCAAGACGGTACTTCTCTAGAAATGGGCGGCCGTGCTGAAGCACGTCTATCTATGAAAGATGGCGACGCTCAAGACAAATCTCGCATCCGTCTAAACTTCCTTGGTAAACAAGAAATCAATGACAACCTATACGGTGTTGGTTTCTGGGAAGGTGAATTTGAGACTGCTCAAAACGGTACTGTAGACGGCGACGACAAGAGCGATCTAGAAACTCGTCTTGCTTACGCTGGTCTTGGCGGTGCTTACGGTGAGTTCGCATACGGTAAAACTGAAGGTGCACTAGGCGTTATCACTGACTTCACAGATATCATGGCTTACCACGGTAACTCTGCAGCAGACAAACTAGCTGTATCAGACCGTACAGACAACATGATGGCTTACAAAGGCCAGTTTGAAAACCTAAGCGTAAAAGCAAGCTACCGCTTCGCTGATCGTATGGAAAACAAAAACACTGGTGAGTACTACGACAACAAACAAGACGGTTACTCTCTATCTGCAATCTACGCTCTAGCTGACACTGGTCTTGAGCTAGGTGCTGGTTACGCAGATCAAGACAAAGCTAACGAGTACATGCTAGCTGCATCTTACACAATGTCTGATCTTTACTTCGCTGGTGTATTCACTGACGGCGAGAAAATGGAAGATTCAAACAACAGTAACACAGTTGATTACACTGGTTACGAGCTAGCGGGTGCTTACACTCTAGGCCAAACAGTATTTACAACATCATACAACAATGCAGAAACTAACAACGAAACTTCTGCAAACAACTTCGCTGTTGATGCTTCTTACTACTTCAAGCCTAACTTCCGTGGTTACATTTCTTACAACTTCAACCTGATTGATGCAGGTGACAAGTTTGGTTCAACTGACACTAGCAAAACAGTTGCAACTAAGATCGATGCTGAAGACGAGCTAGCTCTAGGTCTACGTTACGACTTCTAATTCCGGTCTTTGACTAGAATATCGAATGCCCGCTTTAAGCGGGCATTTTTTATACTTCATTTTAAGCAGCGCGCCTTTCTCTCGTGTCTCATTCATGAAGACATTTGAAGCATTTCTTTAGTTACCTAGCATATTGAAAGGACTTGCGTATACTCAATCACATAACTCACCTTAGAAAGTATCATTATGCGTTTACGTTGGCCCTTGCTCATATTCTCTTCATTACTTTCTGCTTTTTCACAAGCGTACCCTCATCAAGAGGTGTTGCCTGAAGGCGCCCGCATCAGTTTAGTTGCGGAAAAACTCAGTGAAAATGCTGAGCTTGACGGTGTTCATCCTACCGAACAACTGTTCCCACCAGCGAGTACATTAAAAATCGTCACCGCATTAGCCGCAAAGCTAGAACTGGGGGATAATTTCCGGTTTCGAACCAAGCTGGAAACGTCGAACTCAGATGCAGTGATTTACTTTGTCGGCGACCCAACACTCCAAACCAACGACTTAAAATCACTTCTCACTCTAGCTAAGAAAAATGGCTTAAAACGGATTAACGGTGACCTATGGCTCGATAACAGCGCATTCACTGGTTATAACCGTGCGGTGGGCTGGCCGTGGGATATCTTGGGAGTTTGCTACAGCGCTCCGGCATCGACCATCACACTCAATAACAACTGTGTACAAGCCTCTATCTATACACAAAAAGATGGTGGAACGCGGGTCTACGTACCAGAGCATCAACCTATTCGTGTCACAAGTACCGTAGAAACTGTTTCTAAAACCATTAAGAAAAGTCGTCATTGTGACTTAGGTTTAGTTGCAAATCCCGATAACAACTACAAGCTAACAGGGTGCTTGGTTGAAAGAGACAAACCATTGCCACTGAAATTTGCGGTTCAAGACCCTGAGCGTTACACCAGTCAAAGGTTGGCGACTTTGCTCAAGGAGCTCAACATTGGGGTATCAGGAAAGATTAGGGTCGGTACGGCGCCAGAAAAGCAGCGAAAGCTCATCGCAATGCATCAATCAAAGGCCTTACCAGACATTCTTGAAGATATGCTCAAAAACTCTGACAACTTGATTGCCGACACATTAACCAAAACACTTGGTGCTAAATTTTTCGTTCAGCCAGGTAGTTTTACTAACGGTACAGAAGCGATCAAGCAGATCATTTTCGCCAACACTGGTATTGATATTCGTAATGCGCGCCTAGAAGACGGCTCAGGACTTTCGCGAAATAACCGGATCTCCGCGACCAAGATGGCTGAAATGCTGCGCTATATTTGGAAGCATGAAAACGAACTCAAATTGATTGCCATCATGCCGAAATCAGGTGAATCCGGCACATTAAAGTACCGACAAAGTATGCGAAAACTTCCAATTAAAGGACAGCTGATCGCGAAAAGTGGCTCTATCTACGGGACTTACAATATGGCTGGATATGGCTTGGATAAAAATGGTCAACCTAACACCATTTTTGTTCAGTTTGTTTCAGACTACTTCCCAGAAAAACGGGACGACAACACACCTGTCATCGCCCCGATTACACATTTTGAGCAGCTTTTTTACAATGACATTGTGAACTTTAGTCAGGCAATACCTAAGAAATAGTTCACCACGTTAAAGTAAATCCACATTCCTGAAATATCGACGATAGACGCAAGAACTGGACTCACCAATACGGCTGGGTCCAACTTGCAAGCTCGTGCAATAATTGGCAACAGCCCGCCCAATGTTGTAGAAATGGTGACTTGAATGAACAGCGCAACTGCTATTGCCAGTGCGATATCGGTCAGTTCAAAGCCTCCTGTTGATTGTCCTGCACTAAATAACATAATGCGTCCAATCATCACGATAGCGATCGCTAGCGCAATAAATAGAGCGACTCGGCTCTCTTTCCACAAAACTTCTAACCATTGGCGTTTTTTTAACTCTCCAGTAGCAAGAGCACGAATCACTAAAGTTGCTGCTTGTGTTCCTGTGTTACCACCAGCAGCTGCAATCACTGGCATGTACACTGCAAGTAAAACAAGCTGACTAAGGGTGTCCTCATACTGAGCAATGATCAAGCCTGACACTATCCCTAAAAGAGCCAGTGCAATGATCCACCCAATACGCTGCTTCACGTGCCCCAAAACACTAGTCGATAAATAACCATCAGGTGTATCAACTTCAGACATATGCAGACCTAATTGGTGAGCATAATGACGTGCGCGTTTGTCATGGCCTGCTTGCTCAAGTTGAGCAATAAGACTATTCACATAGCCGACAGAGCAATGCTGTAAAATACCTACAGCCTCATCAATCGGCATAACCGTAAGCAAATGGACTTGTTGCTCTTGCTCGTACTGCAAGAATGCATTGCGAGCTGCACCAATTTCTACTTCAGAAAAGTTTGGTGTTGTTTCAATAAAAGTGTTGTTCATTACCGTCAT
>NZ_JAWPOJ010000367.1:0-1124 GCF_033344235.1 Vibrio sp. Vb1554
TTTAGAAGCTGTTTCTTCAACAGGTTGAGATTCAGTTTCTTGTCGCGCTTTACGCGCTTTTGCACGAGCAATAGCAGCAGCGACCGCGGCTTTCTTCGGATCTTCGGCTGGCTCTTGAGAAGCTGTTTCTTCAACAGGTTGAGATTCAGTTTCTTGTTGCGCTTTACGCGCTTTTGCACGAGCAATAGCAGCGGCTACTGCAGCTTTTTTATCTTCTGGCTCTTCAGATGCGTTTTCTTCCTGCTGAGCTTTTTTCGCTTTCGCGCGCGCGATTGCTGCAGCAACTGCGGACTTTTTATCATCAGCATTGTTAGCAGGGGTTTCGCTTTGTTCTTTTTCTGCTTTACGTTCACGAGCAAGACGCTTGCGCTCTTCACGCAGTTTTGCCATTTCGGAGTTGTCAGGCTCAGTTGCACCAACTTTTGCTGCTGCGGCTTGCTTCGCTTTTGCTTTGGCAATGGCAGCCGCGACAGCAGGTTTAACTGCTGGCTCAGCTTTATTATCTTCGTTCGATTTTTGTGCTTTAACACGAGCAATGGCTGCGGCGATAGCATCATCACCACCGGTTGACTTCATCTCTTTTCGACGGTCATCCGCGGCTTTCTTGAAGCGGTTCTCACGTTCTGCTTTTTCGCGTTCCATACGCGCTTTTTTCTCTTCGAAGCGCAGTTTCGCACGCTCTGCGGCTTCTGCTTCTTGAGTTCGAGTACGAATTTCTGCTTTTGCTTGGCGGTAATATTGCACCAGTGGAATTTCACTTGGACAAACAAACGCACAAGCGCCACACTCGATACAATCTTTTAGATTTAGTTCTTCTAGCTTGTCATATTCTTCGGCCTTGGCATGCCATTGAAGCAGCTGTGGCAGTAGAGATGCAGGACCAGCTTCCGCACATTGACCACCACCTATACATTCCATTTCGTATTGATGAGCTGAAATCTCGTGACGAGTCGGAGCTAAAATACAGTTCGCCGTTTTGGTGATAGGAACCTGTGAGTGGGGCAGGGTAAAGCCCATCATTGGTCCGCCCATGATCAAACGCTGAAGTTTTTTATCGGCTTTGTACCCGAATTCGTCGAGCAGTGCTTGAACTGGGGTACCCAAGAGCGCCCATACGTTTCGAG
>NZ_JAWPOJ010000368.1:0-1123 GCF_033344235.1 Vibrio sp. Vb1554
GACGTACAAAGGTTTGGACATGTTAGGCTCTCACTGGTTGAATTTCATTTAGGTTAAACAGCAGCTCTAGTTGACTGCCGTTAGCTAGCAAGCGTTCGGATGAACGGTTGAGCAAATCGACTGTAAGATTGCACTCTTCGACGCATACTTGGTAGCGAATTACATTGCCAAGCAGTTGGTGATTTTTGATGGTTCCCATCTGCGGTGCAGAAATATGGTTTCCGTATTGGCGACCATGCTCTTTCACGTAGATGGACTCTGGACGAATTGCCACCTTCCATTCGGTATCGATATTAAAGAGTTGTTTGGCTTTGTTAGCATCGACCAAATTGTAATGCCCCATAAACCCAGCCACAAATTCATTGGCTGGGTGAGTGTAGATCGCTTCTGGTGTGCCGGCTTGAACAATTTCCCCTTTGTTCATCAAAAAGATTCGATCAGACATGATCATCGCTTCTTCTTGGTCATGAGTCACAAAGATGGTAGTTAGGTTCATCTCTTTTTGTATATCGCGGATCTGTTGGCGAAGATGCTTACGGATCTTTGCATCCAGTGCCGAAAGCGGCTCATCAAGTAAAAGAATACGAGGTTTAACCACGAGCGCTCGGGCTAACGCCACACGCTGACGTTGGCCTCCAGAAAGTTGGTGGGGGTAGTATTTTTCTTTGCCTTTTAAGTCAACTAACGCTATGACTTTTGTCACTTCGCGTTGAATTTCATCAGAGGCGAGTTTCTTCATTTTCAAGCCAAAGGCGATGTTGCCCTCAACCGTCATGTTTGGAAACAGCGCGTAAGACTGAAACACAATGCCGAAATCACGCTTTTCTGGTGGTAGAAATGTGGTCTCTTGGCCGTTTTGAAAAATCGCGCCAGAAGTAGGTAGATCTAAACCTGCAATGGCACGTAATAACGTAGTTTTACCGCAGCCAGAAGGGCCTAAAAAACAAACGAACTCGCCTTTTTCGATCGCCAGTGAGATTTGCTTTAATGCAGTGAACTGTCCGAATTGTTTCACTACATTTTTAATGTTCAGATAAGGTTGGTTAATTGACATAACACACACTCCAAATGGTATATACCAACTTTAATTTTGGAGTTTTACGTTCCAATGACAAATTTATAT
>NZ_JAWPOJ010000369.1:0-1122 GCF_033344235.1 Vibrio sp. Vb1554
AACACGCACGCTCTGTGAGTGTAACTAACTCTTTAATATTCGGTAATCGCCACTGCTTTTTATCTGCAAAATTGTGTAGCACATGGTTGCCCGAGGCATTCCGAATTTGCTCCGCAGTAAGCAGCGCGTTTTGCCATGTTACTTTTTGAGCTTCCCCAGAACACGCTTTTTGAGCCATATCCCATGTCATACCAACTGGGCAGCGCATCCAAGTGAGTCCTGTTTTCAAATCTGTTACAACACCTAGATCAGAGTATAAGTAGCGAGAATTCGGCGCTGACTTCACAAAATCCAAAGAGCATTCCTGAGCGGCCATCGACGCGTAAGAAACAAGTACAAGAGATAATGCGGTAATAAATTTTTTCATCTTACTCTCCTTTCTCAGCAACTAGACGAATTGGAAATTGGTATGAATCATCAGCTGTTGGATCTTTTTTATCGGAATAAATCTCAATCGAGCTAGATTGTCCACGGTCGGCACCTCGAACCGTTACCAACGGCATTCTTAAGTACTCGGGCGTTTTTACCTTGTCATTTTCAGTAAAGGTAAACGCCTGGAACCAAACCGAACCGTATTCCAAATAAGGACTACCTAACGTTTGCTGTGGGAAGAACTTAAAATTCATTCCATAAACGACGCCACTTGCATCTTTCTCTGTTTCACCGAAGTCGAGAACATCATAAAACTCCTGATAATCCGGTAAGCGCCAATTTGTGATGCCACACAGTGATTTCTGGTTGATGTGCTCAATGTATTGCTTAGTTGAGCAAATATCATCTCTTGCGTTGACACAGCCAACCTGTTCCAAGTCTTTAGAAAACGGCTTAAAGTCTTCTGATTCGTAAACAAACAGACGATCTTTAAACTGAAGCGAATTTTCGTCAGCACTTTTGTTTTCCCAAACCAAACCCGTGCGCTCATCTAATGTACAAGCCCAAGTGGTTGCATCCACTTTTAGCTTCTCGCCCGTTGCACTTAACTTAACAAACTTGAAGCCATTACCTGTCGCCGCCTGCTTCTCTAACTTGTCAAAGCCAAATTCAGCATCTTGTCCTGGGAAAAGTTCTTGAGGCGTCGCTGTGTTCGAATGTCCTTTAGCGACCGTATAATACAAAACGGTA
>NZ_JAWPOJ010000370.1:0-1121 GCF_033344235.1 Vibrio sp. Vb1554
CATCGATGATGCCAGGAGAAACAAACGCCGCCCCTCCTGCTTTCGCTTCAATTAAGCTTTCACCGCCTAGAGATTGCAGGTTTGCTTGCGCATCAAGAATGAACTTCGCCGCAGCCACAGAGATTTGTGGGCCCATAAATGGCGCAGGTTCTGCGAATGGTTGATCCATGCGAATGTTTTTCGTCGCTTCCACCAGCTTAGTGATCAGAGCATCCCCTTTCTCACCAAACGGCACGTATAGACGACGAGCACAAGTACAACGTTGACCAGCACTGATGAATGCCGATTGGATGATGGTGTACACCGTTGCATCCAAATCACCGTAGTTATCAGAGATGACCATCGGGTTGTTGCCGCCCATTTCTAGCGCTAACATCTTGCCTGGTTGACCTGCAAACTGACGATGCAGAATGTGACCCGTGTTCGCACTGCCCGTAAACAGAATGCCATCAATACCTTTCGCATCAGCCAACGCAATACCGGTTTCCTTCGCACCTTGAACAAGGTTGATCACGCCTTTTGGCAAACCCGCTTCTTCCCACAATTTCATAGCTAGCTCGCCAGTCCAAGGCGTTTGCTCAGATGGTTTGAACACAACTGTGTTCCCCGCTAGCAAGGCAGGAACGATGTGGCCATTCGGTAAGTGACCAGGGAAGTTATATGGCCCAAACACCGCCATTACGCCAAGAGGGCGATGTCGCAATACAATCTGGTTGCCCGCTGCTTCGCGAGTCGCTTCACCAGTACGGTCATGGTAGGCACGAATAGAAATAGCGATTTTTCCAGCCATTGCAGCCGCTTCTGTGCGCGTTTCCCAAATTGGTTTACCCGTTTCTTTCGCGATCACTTCGGCAATTTTTTCACTGTTTTCTTTCACTTTTTCAGCAAAAGCCAACACAATTGCTTCGCGTTCAGCGAATGGACGTTTTTTCCATTCGACGAACGCAGCACGCGCTGCAGCAACGGCTTGGTCTACTTGTTCCGCCGTTGCACCGTTACCGCGCCAAATTACTTCTTGGTTGTACGGCGACAGAGACACAAACTCTTCACCCTGACCTTGTACCCATTCACCTGCAATCCAATGTGTCATTGTTTCTATCCTTAAATTCTGTCGTCTGTTA
>NZ_JAWPOJ010000371.1:0-1121 GCF_033344235.1 Vibrio sp. Vb1554
TTCTTACAATACAGTAAAAAGCGAATACAAGATATTCGCTTTTTACTTGGGTTAGAAAAACTTAACACCTAGCTTATCCAAATGTTCTGACATCAGAGCCACCTCATCGAAACTAATTGGGTTATTGTAATCTTCAGCAGTCTGTTTCGCTGTATAAATTTGGATGTTGGGATAGATTAGCTTTAATGAGTATAATGCTGTTGAAGAGATTCCCCCTACATCAGCTAAATTAAGCTCTCTCTCTGCAATCTCAATTTCTATCGGAAAGATTGAATTGTGATAAGTTAAATTTGGAATCTGTTCAACCATTGACCGAACTTCTTCTGATTCTGTTCTATGAGGAGCATATAAAATCGGTTTATTGGTGATTTCAGAAAAACGACGAATAGTGTCTAGATAACGTTCTTTTCTGGTTCCGTCGCAGTCGATACTACCTTGACCAAGAAAAAGAGCCTTTGAATCGTCTAGTGCTTTAAATGAATTGATTCCATATTTTTTTTTGAGTTCTCTAAAACAATTAAAACGAACAGGAACATTGGCTTTTAGGTCTTTGAACATGGTGAATATTTCTAGTTTTTCCGATATTGGAAGTTTTCCTATTGGCTGCAAGCCTTGAAACCTCACAACTAGATCATTAATAAAGCGAGGGCGATAAAAAGTATTTTTAGATTTAATATGACGTTCGTATTCAGTTAATGTTAAAGACCCATCATCAAAATAAACTTCAGTGTCGATATCTAAATTTCTAAGAATGAGTTTTGTTCGCCATGCATTGTATTCACCATGGAAAAAACCCTTAAAAGATTTCCCTCCATTTGATTGAATTGCGGCTTTGATTGCCTTCGGTACGGAAAAAGAGCGTTGTGTGCGTTCAACATCAATGACGTGCGTCCATTCATTTCGATTCAATACGTGTGCCAATTGGCTTATACCTGGCTCTCTAGGTTGTTTAACTAAAAGAAGGATTGCTGGGGCGCTTGGGCAATATACAGCTTTGGCCTCAATGGCACAAAGATATTGCAATGGAGAGGTAACTAAAAAAAGATTCATTTAATAGTGCCTATGAAATGCTAACTATGGATTTTTTTAAGGAGCCATGATTTTTTCTAACCACGAGGCTG
>NZ_JAWPOJ010000372.1:0-1121 GCF_033344235.1 Vibrio sp. Vb1554
CGTATTGGGCACGGGGATGAACATCCATACCGACGCTTACAGCGTGACGCGTGCGTGTGCGACGAGCTTCCAAGCGGCGGTAAACGTAGCAGAGAGCATCATGGCTGGCACCATTGAAATTGGTATCGCTGGTGGTGCGGATTCATCTTCTGTTCTTCCTATCGGTGTGTCCAAAAAACTTGCTGCTAACCTGTTGGCTCTAAGCAAAACCAAAACATTGGGTCAGAAGCTCAATATTCTCAAGAGTCTGAGTTTTAAAGATCTCATGCCTGTTCCGCCAGCCGTCGCGGAATACTCGACGGGTTTGTCGATGGGACAAACGGCAGAGCAAATGGCGAAGACGCACGGTATCTCACGCGCAGAACAAGATGCGCTAGCTCATCGCTCTCATACATTGGCATCCCAAGCTTGGAAAGAAGGCAAAATCCAAGGTGAGGTGATGACCGCTTTCCCTGAACCTTACAAAAAGTGGATTTCTGAAGATAACAACGTTCGTCACGACTCTACGTTAGAGGGCTATGCAAAGTTACGTCCTGCATTTGACCGCCAGTACGGCAGTGTTACTGCAGCAAACAGTACGCCGCTGACTGATGGCGGCGCGGCAGTGATGCTGATGCGCGAAGGTAAAGCGAAAGAGTTGGGCATGGAAATTCTTGGCTACATCCGTGGCTACGCATTCTCAGCGATTGGTGTGGAAAAAGACATGCTGATGGGACCGACTTACGCGACTGCGAAAGTGCTCGAAAACACAGGCTTGGAACTGTCGGATCTGACTCTGATCGATATGCATGAAGCGTTTGCTGCTCAAGCATTGGCAAACGTGAAAATGTTTGCCTCAGATAAGTTTGCTCAAGAAAACCTAGGTCGTTCGAAAGCGATCGGTGAAATCGACATGGATAAATTCAACGTGCTCGGTGGCTCAATTGCTTACGGTCACCCATTCGCGGCGACGGGTGCGCGTATGATGACGCAAACTCTACGTGAACTGAAACGTCGTGGTGGTGGTATTGCATTGAATACCGCTTGTGCTGCGGGTGGTCTTGGCGCTGCAATGATTCTGGAGGTTGAGTAATGAGCGAGCAAAAAGCATTTAGTCTTAACGTTGATGAGCAGAACATTGC
>NZ_JAWPOJ010000373.1:0-1118 GCF_033344235.1 Vibrio sp. Vb1554
CAGCGTCATTATTGATCGCCGTGAGTTTGTTTAGCTTTATGGCGTGGATGGTCGATAACGGCAATCAACGCGCACCAAAACCGTCTGAGGCAGTGCGTTTTGATATGGTCATGGTTGAAAACGATGCCGATGTGCAGCGTCGTCAACGTTCAGTACCAGAGCAGCCAGAGCCACCTCAAGCACCAGAGCCGATGGAGCTGTCTCAAGCCAACACGCAAGTTGAGCCGATGAGCCAAGTAACACCGATCAGCGCGCTTGGGTTAAACACGGCGTTAGATGGTATTGCGATTAATGCGCCAAACCTAAAGGGAACCATGGGCAATCAACAAGCGTTACCGCTGTATAAAGTTGAACCTCGTTACCCAAGTAAAGCATTAAAACGCAAGGTTGAAGGCTATGTGATCATGCGCTTTACGATTGACACGACAGGTCGTCCAAAAGACATTGAAGTGATCGATGCAGAGCCAAAGCGTATGTTTGAAAAAGAAGCCATTAGCGCGTTGAAGAAGTGGAAATACCAACCCAAAGTTGAAAATGGTGTGTCGATTGAGCAGTTCGGACAAACCGCAAAAGTGGAGTTCAAATTAGGCAAATGATGAAGAAATTCTTAATCACAACGCTGCTTAGTTTGACCGCAGCCAGTGCGATAGCTCAAGAGCTTAGCCAGTACACCGCATCTAGAGTGCAGCGTGCGCACAGCTTAGCTCAAGAAGAGAAGTTTAAAGAAGCGATCTCAACTCTCGAATCGTTAGACCTATCGCGTGGCTACGATCAAGCGTTTGTTGCTCGTATGCTTGGTATTTTTTATTGGCAGAATGAGCAAGTTAAGCCAGCTATCAAGCAACTGGATTTCGCGGTAAGCAGCGGTTTATTGCAAGACGAGCAAGCGTGGCAAACACGTAAAATGCTAGCGGATATTTTGTTGAACGAACAACAGTTTGCTAAAGCCTTGCCGCACTATTACGAGTTGAGTAAAGCCGTACCTAAAAACCAGAAAGCTCATGAAGTTTGGCTGCGCATCGCACAATCGCATTACCAGTTGAGCCAATGGAATAAAGTGTTATTAGCGATGGGTCGCTACGAGAAGTTTGGTCAGCCAGATGAACTCGGTCCATTGT
>NZ_JAWPOJ010000374.1:0-1118 GCF_033344235.1 Vibrio sp. Vb1554
TACGTTAGCATCGACGGCCATACCCACAGTCAATACGATACCGGCAATACCTGGCAGCGTCATCGTTGCCCCTGGAATCATCGACATCACACCAATGATCAACACTAAGTTAGCCATCAACGCAATATTGGCAATCAGACCAAAGCCGCGGTAGTAAAGCAGAGTAAATAGCATTACAGCTACCATACCCCAAACACACGCTTGGATACCCATGTCGATGTTTTGCTGACCCATTGACGGACCAATGGTACGTTCTTCAACGATAGAGATCGGCGCGATAAGTGCACCAGCACGTAATAGAAGTGCGAGGTTGTGCGCTTCAGCAGCAGAGTCGATACCTGTAATACGGAAGTTACGGCCAAGTGCAGATTGAATCGTTGCTTGGTTAATCACTTCTTCGTGCTTAGTCAGGATAACTTTGCCTTCAGGCGTTTTACGACCGCTGTCTTTGTACTCAGCAAACACGGTAGCCATTAACTTACCAATGTTTTTCTTCGAGAACGCCGACATCTTGTTACCACCCTCGCTGTCTAGCGAGATGTTAACTTGAGGGCGACCGTATTCATCCACACTAGAACTTGCATCCGTGATGCTAGCGCCGCTTAGGATGACACGCTTTTTAAGTACAACAGGACGACCATCGCGATCTTGTTTGATTTCACTACCCGCAGGTGCACGGCCATTCGCCGCCGCTGCTAAATCAGCTTTATCATCAACTTCACGGAATTCAAGGGTTGCCGTAGCACCGAGAATTTCTTTCGCACGAGCAGTGTCTTGAACACCTGGCAGCTCAACAACGATGCGGCTAGCGCCTTGACGTTGCACAAGCGGCTCAGCAACACCCAGCTCGTTTACACGGTTACGTAGAATCGTGATGTTTTGTTCTACAGCGTAGTTACGAATCTCTTGCAAACGTTGCTCAGTAAAAGTGGCGATAAGAGCGTAACGACCATTCGAATCAGACTCGACAAAGTTCATGTCAGGATGATTCTTCGTTAGCGTGCGCTTCGCTTCAGCCAGTTGCTCTTCGTCACGTAGCAGCACTTCCACCCCTTCTTTGCCAGAAGGACGGATTGCACGGTAACGAATCTTAGCGTCACGAAGTTCACTACGGAAAG
>NZ_JAWPOJ010000375.1:0-1117 GCF_033344235.1 Vibrio sp. Vb1554
AGTTTGGTGCTTAACCAAATAAGCAAATCAGAGGTCTTTTATGAGTTTTAACATCGCACTAAGTGGTCTGGACGCGACCAACACAGAGCTAAACACGATCAGCCACAACATTGCCAACGCATCAACGTATGGTTTTAAAGGTGCGCGCACAGAGTTCGCAGCGGTATACAACGGCATGCAACCTGGCGGCGTAGAAGTTGCGTCTATTTCACAAAACTTCGATAAAAATGGTTCAATCACGGGTACTGGTCGTTCAATGGACTTGGCGATCAACGGCAGCGGCTTCTTTGTGACAAAAGATCACATGGGTCAAACGCTTTACACTCGTTCTGGCGTATTTGGTACGGATAAGAGCAACTTTGTAACAGCGAACAATGGCGCGAAGTTGCAAGGTTACAGCGTAGATAGCAACAACAACTTGATGACGGGTTCTGTAGGTAACATCCAAGTATCAACATCGTCACTCAACGCGAAAGCGACAGATAAGCTTGATTTTGTTGCGAACTTCGACGCAAGTGCAAAAGCGATTGATAAAGCGGTAACGCCGTTCGATCCAGCGGATCCAACCTCGTTCAACTCTTCTTACACGACACAGGTGTACGATTCACTTGGCAACTCTCACACCGTGACGCAGTACTTCACTAAAACGGCAGACAACGCATGGGAAGTGAACGTGCAAGTCGACGGTGGTAAAACTCCTGTTTCAACCATTCCTGTGACGTTTAATAAAGACGGTACGTTAGCGGCGCCAACAGGCTCTTTCAATGTGGCATTCCCAGCTGCGGGCGCAAACGCAATGAGCGTTGATATCAACCTAAAAGGCAGCACGCAATTTGGTGCTGCGTTTGGCGTGAGCACAAACAGTCCGAACGGTTACACATCTGGTGAGCTTGCAGGCGTACGCGTAGAAGACAACGGCATGGTTTACGCAACTTACACTAACGGTCAATCACAGCTTCAAGGCCAAGTGGTTCTGGCTGATTTTGCTAATACGCAAGGTCTAGCAAAAGTGAGCGGCACTGCTTGGACACAAAGCTTTAGCTCTGGTGCGCCGATCATGGGCGTTCCGGGTTCTGGCACGCTGGGTAACTTGACTCCAGGTTCATTATATGGCTCA
>NZ_JAWPOJ010000376.1:0-1116 GCF_033344235.1 Vibrio sp. Vb1554
ACTTTATGTTTTCTATCCGCAGCTGCGATGCTAATTGCTTTTGTAAACAGCAAGATAGGAAAGATGCAAACCACCATCGCCATTACAGCTGGTTCAATGGTTCTTTCTCTACTTATTTTGATCGCCGGTCAAAACAACTGGTTTCACCTTACGGAGATTGCAACCGAGACGGTAACAAGGATCAACTTTGAAGACTTTTTGTTGAAAGGCATCCTTGGATTTTTGCTTTTTGCTGGCGGCTTGGGCATCAAGCTACCCAACTTAAAAGATCAAAAGTGGGAAATCACGGTATTGGCTCTTGGAGCAACCCTGTTCTCAACCTTCTTCATCGGCTTTGTTCTTTATGGCCTTTGTATGCTGATCGGCATACAGTTTGATTTGGTTTACTGCTTGCTATTTGGCGCATTAATCTCGCCTACCGACCCGATTGCCGTTCTAGCTATCGTTAAAAAGTTAGATGCACCTAAACGTATCTCGACACAGATCGAAGGGGAGTCACTATTCAATGATGGCTTCGGCTTGGTTATTTTCGTCACGCTTTTCACCATTGCATTTGGCTCAGAAGCACCAACAGTCGGTAGCGTCACTCTACTCTTCATCCAAGAAGCGATTGGCGGAATCGTCTATGGCTTTCTATTGGGCTTAGTATTCCACTACCTAATCAGTGCTACTGACGATCACTCAATGGAGCTACTACTTACCATCGGTGTTCCTACAGCAGGTTACGCATTTGCTGAGTACATTCATGTTTCAGGCCCACTTGCGATGGTGGTGTCGGGAATTATGATCGGTAACTGGACACGCTTTATTGGCTTCTCTAAAGAGAGTGAAGACCACCTAGACCACTTCTGGGAGTTAGTAGATGAGTTCCTAAACGGCGTGCTATTCCTATTAATTGGTATGTCGATGCTGCTATTTAAGTTCCATGAAGAAGACTGGATCATGATGGCAATTGCAGTCCCTCTGGTGCTAGCCTCTCGCTATCTCAGCGTCTTTATCTCATACATAGGCTTTAAACGTTACAGAAAATACAACCCATGGTCAGTAAAAATTTTGACTTGGGGTGGCCTACGTGGCGGCCTAGCGCTAGCAATGGCACTTTCAATTCCATCAGGA
>NZ_JAWPOJ010000037.1:0-39926 GCF_033344235.1 Vibrio sp. Vb1554
GGTCTAACTCCCAATGAATCAGAACGATTATATTGGGAAAACTCTAAAACCGTGGCCAATTTTAGTTGACCACTACATTTAGAGTTATTGACAGAACCATTCGACTTGTAAGTCGTTTGCACCTTTCAGGCTACGTTCTGGAAAAACAAGATTTCGAACTATTTAGAGTTATTCTCTGTTTGGCTTGTTTCGTTCGATGACGCTAATCGCAATGGCTAAAAATAGAATATCTTTTACTAAAAAGAAGTTTGTCACCAAAACCCCATCAGACACTTTCCATGTATTCGGTGTCGTAATTAGAAAGCTGAGTGTCGCAAGAAAAATAATTGCGGCGGCTATGCCAGAAAAATAAGCGACTCGTGTGTTTTTAAGGCCAACGATTAATCCAATAGCGACAATGATTTCTGTTGCGCCAATGATGTTTGATACGGCTTGAACTGACATCACATCATACAACCAACTCATCAGAAAATGATTTTCAACGAGCGGTTGTATAAGCTTGGCCTCTGTAGGTGTGAATTTATAAATACCAATCCATATTAGAACTAAAGAAACGCCGAAAACTCCGATAAGATATCCAATTGAGTCACATTGATGATGGCTTTTTACGTTTTGCATAATTAACTACATTCTCCTGTTTGTTAGCGCTTCCAACAAGACCTATAAGGTTGGTAGAAAATTTCATAGGTTTTTTTCGCTCAAACAACAGATATTAAAAATCACGTGATACAGAATTACGTGTTTGATAGAACTTAAGGATATTTCGTGGAAGTTAAAATTTTTCAGGTTGACTCGTTTACATCAGAGGTTTTCAAAGGTAATCCCGCGGGTGTTTGTATCACAGAGTCAAGCCTTGATGAGGAAACGATGTTGGCCATCGCGGCCGAGATGTCGTTATCTGAAACGGCATTTCTGTCACTCAATACAATGCAACTTCGTTGGTTTACACCGAGGACGGAAGTTGCTTTGTGTGGACACGGCACACTTGCAACGGCGCACGTTCTGAAAGAGCAGGGGTTATATAATACTGGAGATACGATTGAGTTCGTTACGCTATCTGGGGTTTTAACTGCACAACTCGATCATGAAGAAATTCATTTGGTGTTTCCTGCGCCAACTTTAGATATGAGAGCGAGTATTAACAAAGACTTACTTCATGGCTTGGGGCTAGATGCCGCCAATGTAGTCGCCTACGGTCAGTTTGATAATAAGCAGTTGATCGTCATTAATGATGAATTTGTGCTTGAACAGCTCGACCCTGATTTTGGTGCGCTGCTTAAACAAAAGGGCCGTGGCGTCGTCATCACTGCTCAATCAAGTACTGACGCCGATTTTGTCTCTCGATACTTCGCGCCTTGGGTAGGTGTTAATGAGGACCCAGTTACAGGCTCTGCACATTGCGCTTTATGTGTTTACTGGGCTAAAGAGCTCAACAAAAAGCAACTGAAAGGCTTCCAAGCCTCCGAGAGAAGTGGGGTCGTCCATACAGAGTTGTTAAGCACTGAGCACGTTAAGCTTTCTGGAAATGCAGTAACGATATTGCGAGGATATATGAGAATCGCGTAGCGGTCCTTGTGGGAATGATTTTATTTTCGTGTTACCCAATGCTCAATAGTGAGGACGCTTGAATGCTACTTATTTAAGTGGCTGATTTTTTTCGTAAAAATACCCCTGGCACGGTGGTGTATAACGATTGGAGAGTTATATGAAAACTATCGGTCTTCTAGGTGGTATGAGCTGGGAGTCGACGCTTAGTTATTACAAATTGATCAACGAAGGAGTCAAAGAGACGTTAGGCGGCTTAAATTCCGCAAAAATTTGTATGTATAGCGTGAATTTTTCGGAGATAGAGAAACTTCAACATCAAGGTAAATGGGAAGAAACGGCAAGCATTCTATCTGATGCTGCATCTTCAATAGAAAAAGGGGGCGCTGACTTCATTCTTATTTGTACTAACACAATGCACAAAGTTGCGCCTCAAATTGAAGCCAGTATTAATATCCCCATACTACATATCGCAGACGCGACTGCTGAGTTACTTCGTGAGAAAGGGGTTCAAAAGGTCGGACTCCTTGGTACTCAATTCACAATGGAGCAAGACTTTTATAAAGGAAGGCTTTCCGACCGTTATGGGCTTGATGTCGTCATTCCCGATCAAGACGACCGCTCTAAAGTACATAACATTATTTATAAAGAGTTATGCCAAGGTGAAATCAAAGAGGAGTCAAGGACGATATACTTGCAAATTATTGAAAAACTAAAAGAGCACGGAGCTGAAGCTGTGATTCTCGGGTGCACTGAAATTGCCTTACTTGTAAACCAAAGTCACACCGAGGTTACACTACTTGATACCACTTCTATCCATGCTCAAGCAGCAGTCCGTTTGGCAATTGAAGGTGAATGATCTACGCTTTCTTTCCTGCAAAAAAAGAGAAAACCAAGCACGTGGTTTTCTCTTTTTTATTATCAAGTTATAAGCGAGCAAATTTGAGAGTTCTGTATCCACCAATCAAGTTGCGGGCTTTGTAACCATTGTTGACCAGCTGACGGTATGCTACGTTACCGCGTAACCCAACTTGACAGTAAATCACGATCTCTTTGTCTTTAGGAAGTTCGTGCATGCGACGACGTAGTTGATCGACAGGAATATTAATTGCACCTTCAAGATAACCAACGGACTCCAATTCACCAGGATTACGAACATCAAGTAACAGTTGGTCTTCTGTCAGTGAATCCATTTCATCATAATGAATCGCGGTCGCATCGCCTTTGATGATGTTATTTGCCACAAACGCCGCTTGGTTAATTACATCTTTAGCAGAGCCATAAGGTGGCGCGTAAGTTAGCTCGAGGTGTTGCAGTTGCTCTACCGTCATACCAGCACGCTGAGCAACTGCCATTACGTCGATACGTTTATCAACACCGTCTTTACCTACTGCTTGCGCACCTAATATTTTACCTGTTACTGGATCAAACAACATTTTGAACGACACAGTTTCTGCACCTGGGTAGTAACTCGCGTGACTTGCTGTATGCACATACACTTTTTCATAAGCGATGTTTTCACGTTTCAGCTGTTTCTCGTTTTTACCAGTAGAAGCGACGGCTAAATCAAAGATCTTACAGATCGCCGTGCCTTGCGTACCTTGGTAAGTTTCTTGGCGGCCAAGCATGTTGTCTGCTGCCATTCGGCCTTGACGGTTTGCCGGGCCCGCAAGTGGCACTAGAGTTTGCTCGCCAGTCACGAAGTCTTTCTCTTCTACCGCGTCGCCGACAGCGTAGATCGAAGGATCGCTGGTTTGCATGTATTCATTGGTATAAATACCACCAAGAGCGCCGATTTCTAAGCCAGCTTCTTTTGCTAATTTGGTCTCGGGGCGAACACCAATTGCCATAATCAGAATATCGGTGGTGAGTCTTTCACCATTGTTTAGTGTTAATTCCAATTCACCTTCTAGATGTTGGTGTTTTTCGCTTTCACCAGAGTCGAAACTTGCCACGTGCTCGTTAGGTACGAATTTCACCGACTCAAGTGCGACGCCAAGTTTAAGGTCGATGCCTTTCTCACGAATTTCAGCATGTGCGAAGCCAGCCATTTCACGGTCAACGGGCGTCATCACTTGATCCGCCATTTCAACTAATGTGGTTTTTATGCCTAGCTGGTGGAAGGCTTCCATCATTTCCAAACCGATAAAACCACCACCAACGACCGTAGCGTGTTCAACTTTGTTGGTTTCGATCGTTTTAATGATGCGATCCATATCTGGAATATTGCGCAGCGAGTGCGTTAACGGGTTATCAATACCCGGAATAGGCGGCACAACTGGACCTGCGCCAGGGCTGAGTAGAAGAAAGTCGTAGCTCTCTTGGTATTCAGAGCCATCAAGCAAATTGTTAACCGTAACCGTTTTGTCTTGACGGTTAATAGAAACCACTTCGTTCATCACACGGACATCAATATTGAAACGCGCTAGAAAGCTCTCAGGCGTTTGAAGAAGCAGTTTGCTGCGCTCTTGGATATCGCCACCAATGTGATAGGGTAAGCCACAGTTTGCAAATGACAAGTGTATAATAAACAACTCAAGTGTTATCATTTGGACGAGAAACATATGGAGGTAATGTGGGACGCTATTTTTTGTATCACCGTGTATCTAAAAAGATTCAATCAATTGAAGGGCAGGGAGTTGAGCGCCAAGTAGAAGCAACGCAACAGTGGATTGATATCCATAATGAACTGAGAGTTAAAAAGGGTAAAGAACCTTACACTTTTGGTCGTCGATATGAAGATAAAGGTAGGTCGGGATACACGCAAGAAAACATACGAAAGGGTCAACTAGGGAAGCTATTCGCTGATATAGAAAAAGGGATAATTGTACCTGGTGACATAATTGTCTTTGAACTGATAGATCGTTTCAGTCGCGCTGAACCAAATGTGGTACGTGGTCATTTCGAAAACATAATGAAAGCGGGAGTCAAGGTTGCAGTCACCAAATGGAACACCGTCTTTGAAACAAACATGAGTGGCCCAAGTGGCCTAAGCGCAAGAATTATGCTCGAAGTGGGTTTGCACTTGGCAAATGAAGAGAGCCGAGTCAAAAGTGAGCGTATTCTTGCAACAAATAAAATCTTAGCTGACCAAGGTATAAAAACAACAGCCAAGACCCCGATATGGCTGCATAGAACAAAAGATCGTAAAGATTTAAAAGTTGTACGGAAAAATGCAGATGTAATCAGGAGAATCTTTGAGTTAAGAAAACAAGGCTTTGGAGCCAAAAGAATAATTAATGAGTTAGGCCCCATCAAATTAGCAAGATACACATACAATGAAGAAGGTGTACTTATACCTTCAAGCTATAACAGGCCTTTGTCAGAATCTTCGGTTAACCGTTATCTTCGTGATCAAACGGTAACTGGATATAGAGATGGTGTTTATTACTGTGAGCCCATAGTTGAAGAAAAACTCTTTCATGCTTGCCAGCAAAAAATACGCAAATCAAAAGGAGGTAAGGTTACTAAAATTAAGAACGTCTTGAGTGGATTGGCATATTGTGAGAAATGTGGCAAGAAGATGGCATTTGGAGGGGAGAGCATATCACCAAAAGGTAAGATCCGCTCATATATTAAGTGCAACAACAAAGCCAAAACAGGTGGGTGTGATGCGAAAAGTATAAGGTATGAACCACTAGAACAGTGTGTTTACAACCTTCTGCATACATTGAATGATAGAGAAGAAATAACAGTAGACATAGGCCAGCTTGAAATGGAGCTTGCTTCAGCTCAGGAGCAAGCAGCAAATGCTCAAAGTTATATGATACGTTACCCAAACGACAACAGTTGGGTTGGTATTTATGAGGAACAGAAGGCAAAAGTCTACGAACTGAATAATTTGATAGCAGATGCAAAAGCAGAACGTTCGGGAAGGCTTACTGAAATGAATTTGGATTTAACCAAACATGAAAACAAGGCCTTATTCAATCAGATCTTAAAGGACTATGATGTTAAAGCTGTACTTGGACATGAATCGACAAGCGATAAGCCTAGAGTGAAGTTGGTCATTGGGGCTTGGGGAGATTTTGTAGTATCTGCTACCGTTGATAAGAGTGTAAGTTCTCGAAGAGTCAGAGCCGCTATGAAGTTAGGTGCAGAGGGGATAGATTTTGACCAACGAGACAGAGGTCACATCCAATTTAAAGAACCAGAAAAATTTGCAAGTGATGATGCTAAACGAATGGCCTTTATCGATAGCCTCGCTAAAACCTTTTCTCAAACAATGAGTGACGAAGAGAAGCAGTTAATCTTAGACAAGGTTCAACAGCAAAACACGCACCAAGGCAGTGAAGATTAGGTTGAGTCGCTTTGGTCTATCTTCTAAAGAATAAGTTGATAGACCTTACCTACTTAAAGTTGAACTAGTCATCTTCATCTATTAAAAGCATGAAAAACAGACAGTTAGATGATTAACTGGGAAGACTCTAGGGCACTATGTGTGATGGGAAACCCATAGGGGTAAGCTTTGAAGAGCGTGTATATTATCCATCGACAAAATATAGAATAGAGTTAGTTATTAACTCTATGAGATTGATACTAAAGGATAAACCGCATCACCCCACAGCTCATTAGCCCCATCCATCATAATCTCAATAATTGTTGGAACAACACTTTCAAGTAACGCAGTGCAGTCGCGAATTTGGTCACGATTAGCAGAGCTGTTGTACGTGGCCCCACCGTGTATCAACTGGTTGCGTAATGTGTAAAGCCTTGAGAAAACGACACTCAATACAGTGGCGGTGTCACCCCCTGACAAAGCTTTGTTTGCGATAGATTTAGCCTGAGACCGTTCTTTTTTCCATTGCTCCTCAATGATAAGACCAGAGTGAAACTTCCAGAAGGACTGGAGGATATATTCATTATCTAGAATCAATCTAATGGAAGATGAATATTGAGACCAAACTAGTTCTGACAGCTTATTTCTGTCATCTAAAGATACGATCTTGGCAAGAAACTCTTGATATAGGCCACGTTCACCGAAATCAGCCTTGTACTCGAAATCCTGAGCATATGCGGCGTTAAACGCAATCCAAAGAAAGATGTATTTCGAGTCGTGGTCATCATCACACATCTCAGCCTTTTTCAGCCAACTAAGAGCGCGGTGGACTCGCAGAGACAGCGCTTGTGGGTAAGAGTCTCTCTCTTGACGGTGGCGCTCTTTAAGTACCTGATACATATGCTTTCCCAGAAGTTGTTTGACTGTCTTTATGTTACCCTTGTTGGCATGTTATGCAAGTTGGTTATTATTGTGTTATGACTTAGAGTACACTTTGAATTGATTCATATTTTTAGCCTAAATTTTCAACAGGTAAAGATTTCAGAGGTGTACAAGAAAGGGTTACCTGAAAATGGAAAGAATATTTATAAGGATAGCGAATGGGTTCTTTCTCAATACAAAGTGAGCAAGCTATAGAGTACAGTGCTTTGCAAGACTTGCTGCTTCGAAGTCGTGTCAAAAGAAAATGGTTCGAACTGACTGAATCTGCTAAGTCTCTTTTAGAGACAAAAGATGCAAAATCTATCGTTAAAGCAGAAAAAATACTCTCTAAAGCCCTGAAAATAGTTCACAAGGAGCCATTGGCGAGAGCTTCAACGTGTCATGACTTAGGAGTTTTATACTTTTCATATCACACTGAATTGCCTGGTGGGACTTACCATAACTTAAAAAGGGCTATTCAATATTTTAACCGTGCGTTAGATACTCCTGAAAGGCAACGTATCCCTGAGAAGTACGCTTCTAGCCTCTCGCAATTAGCAGTAGCTTATCGTAGGGCTGCACATGAATATCTTTGGCCTGATAAAGATATTAATTGCTTAGAAAAAGCCAAACTGCTCCACGGTCAAGCAATTGATACATTGCAGAATAGCGAAGTTCCTCAGGCGATTAAGGATGGCCAACTTTCAATTATCTACTTCAATCTGGCGAGTGTACTTTTTGATCAGGGACTTAATCAAAATGCCTGCGAACTACAAGCGCTTTCTGTGGCACTGTATTTGGACTATCAAAGTTACAATTTACCAACATTTATGAATATCATGGCTCCAGAGCAAGCTCTAGGACTGAGTTACGCAAGATTGATGCATTTCTCCGATTCTCAACAACACAAAGATTTATGCAAAACCATTTTAGATATTGCACCGCAGTTTGGAATTGATCCTCTAAAGATTATGTCAATTAATCCAACAGGTGATCTTTCCGATCCCGAATTACAAGTTACATATCTTGTTGAGAAGGCAAGCGATAATCCAAGTGAAGAAAATGTATTGGCATTAAAGAGAAAGCAAGCTGAACTAATGAACAATCGTCGCTCCTGTCAAAGCGATCCCGAAGCTGACTACTTGGCATCTTTGGTACAAAGGATTTGCTCAGGCCTAGCGCGTATTCAAGTTTTACAGAACGATACTAAAGATGCATTAACATTTCTTGAGAATTGTAGTGCATTACGCTTCTGTGAAAGTGCCAATAAGCATTGGCAACTACCATCAACAGAACTTGCTGGTACTTTATGGAATGATTTTCTTCAGTTAGGTGCTTCTTATTACAATTTAAACGAACTAGCACTTATGCTAGAACATATAAAAGAAGAAGAACTACGTCCCATAATTCAAGAGTGTTATGAAAGCTTGAAGCGACCGTCAGTGTTAGAAGAACTCAATCAAAATACAGTCTTTTATAATGCGAGTAAGTTTGCTGAAGTTGTTTCTGGTGCTTTAGATGATAAAGAACCAATCGAGTATATACGAAAGCAAGCGAGATATTGTTTTGAGGACTTCCAGAAAATAGAAAACCTTATTTATCGATTAGAGCCTAGCTTCTTAGAGTATCGAGGTAGTGATTTTGTCATAGATTTATCTCATTTTGAGAAGGCGTTGCGAGCGAATGATGACCTGACTATTGTGCGGATAGATATAGAGTCAGGGTTTAGTGACGCGCTTATTTTAGTTGTAGAGCTGATTAACGGTGAACTTATCGTTAAGGGACATACAGTTGAAATGCCTGATGGGTTAGTCAATCATCTCGCTGAGTTCATACGAGGGGAGTCAGGCATAGATGAACATTGGCCTCTAGATTTCGTTGATTGGAGCCAGATCTTACCTGAAGGATGTAAACGTATTGGTTTGCTGTCGTCGTTTTTTGCCTCTCAGATACCGTGGGCTGCTACTGGAATTGAGGGTGAAGAACTTTATACATTGGTTGATGAGATTAACTGGCTTCCAACAGTTCTATACCTTTGTAACCATGTAACACATTTTAATCAGCGTAGTGGTTCTAAATGTATCAATGGTGGTGAGACACGTTTTCACAATGTAGCGAACAAACACGCTTCTGGTCTTATGACTGATGTTCAAAAAGATGATTTTGTTGAAGTGGTTCGTACCAGTGAAGTCATATCTTACTATGGCCATTGTGCACATGAACTTCCTAACAGGCCTTATCTGAAAACGAAACACTTCGACATGAATGACTTAGAACTGGTTAATCAGGTTGCAGGTATGGAGCGTGTTGAATTCTGGGCTTGCCAAAGCGGTAGCAATATTCCCCTGAATGTCTTCTCTATTCCTGTTAACGAAGCATTTGGTTTTGATATGCGGATGATAGAGTGGGGGGCAGTGAGTTCAATAGGGTCATTGTGGGCATTGCCAGATATTGTTACAGCACATATCAAATCTTACTATGACCAACTTGTGAATATTGGTACTTCACCATCAAAAGCTCTACTTGCAGCTCAACGCTGGTGGGTTTCACAAGGAGCAAAAGCCGAACTTAACAAAATGAGAGAGCTAGGGTTGTCGCCATACCTTAATACCCTGGGATGTAATGAATCTCTTGATGGTTTATTGGGGCCAATGAAGACAAAAGAGTCGCGGAATGAGGATGAGTTTAAACGAGCCGAGAGGTTATTCCTTCACCCTTCTTCTTGGGCTGGTTTAAGGTTTTGTGGAGTTGAAGATCAAATTAACAGAGCTGTTTGTAAAGAACAAGTAGAGCTGAAAGCTGATGAAATGAATTCCCTAAAAAATCACATAGCACAACAACAACTAAAGTCTGGATTTATTAAGTATGCGTGATGCAGATTTATCGCAAATTAACGATTGGAGCGTAGAAGGTCGAAAACAGTATCTTGAGGAGCACAGAATAACGATTGAGGTGATTTTATCTAATGCTCTAGAAGAGTTTAATGGGCCAAAGCTATCAAGTGTTTTTGGTTGTCAGGATAAAGCGAAAGATAAAATTCTAGATATGTTTGTTTCTGAGAGGCTTGATCAGATAGAGCTGCGTAAAAGAAATATTCCTTGTGATTTGGGGCTTTTTGACCAAATCGATTTCTGGTGTAAATTCAAAACAGGTATCAGTGTTAAAGGTATTAAACAGATATCTTTAGATTCTAGTCTTTTAGATCATGATGTTTTGACTGGCAATGATATTGAGTACGATATTGAAAAGCTCTCGAACTGCTTACCTTTGTACAGTCATTCTGTCGCGCCAGACATGGTTGGTTACTGGTTGCTAGCGAATAAAAAATTATTAGATGAGCTGAGCGGCTTTATCAATGTTGACGTAAATGTTGCTAAAGAGCTAAAGGGGTCACCCGCCAAATTGTCCAAGTACAAAGCTGATGCATCTTTCAGGTATCTTTGCCTTTACCTTAATGTTGAATCAAAAGTGTCTGATTTTCATAAGTACCAGAAGAAGTACTTAACTAGAGGGAAAAATAAGCCTCAGTATGTAGCGGATGGAAATGAATCACACATAGAAAAACATGAAGTTCGAAAATCAGTTGCTCAACTTATAGATCACTTTCACCGTGTTAATAACGATGGCACCACGGTTTTATGCCATAAATTACTCAAATCTGCTGGCAGAAAAAGTTTATTAGACCAATATGAGATTGGCCGTGACTTTGCTCAGTATGAAAAACTAAAAAATCAGCTCTCAGAATTGAAGTCCCCACGAAAGGAGGAGGCTTGATATGGCGTTAGATAAACTTTCATTGGATGAGATGGTTCAAGGTCGAAACAGCAATACCGATGACTGGAAAGAACTGGTTAGAGATCCAGAGCGTGAACGAATCTGGAGCGATGCGGTTAAGCGTAGAGATAACTTAGATCGGTTTTGTTATTTTGCCGCAAAGTGGCCACAGTATGTTTGCTATTACCAGCAAGCAAAGCGCTTTGTTAAACAGACTATCAATTCTCCAATAGTATCTCTGATGAGTGAAGAGGATCTATTAGGTGATTTAGCTTTATCATTAAATGATAAGGACGAGGTAAAGGAACCACTTTTGATCACCGTCGAGTGGGGAAATCAGCAGTTAATTGAGATTCAAGGTGAGCAAACAGTGTCGTTCAACACTGAATCACAGGTTCAAATACACTATAGATACGAGGACTTAGAAGGCTGGATAACTTCTGATGATAAGTGGGAGTTTTCACCTGATGAAGGAGCTGTAATGCTCACATTTATAGATGGTGATGTGATAAATGACGATCTAATTGCAAGTTTAAATGACGCAAAATCAGTGGGTTACATTGTTTTGTTGCCTTTATTGAAATAAAAAGCGAAAAAAATCACGTTTCTACGCGTATAGACGTACCAACACAAAAAAGGTACGTCTCAATGCAAAATATTGTATTCAAATACCAACCACGCAGTCCTGAGCTGACCAGTTCAAACTCTGACTGTATCTGTCTTGTCGACAAAAAAATCTGGCGCGATCTGCCAAACTCCACTCGTCAAAAAACATTAGGAGTAGTGAGTGCAATTGCCAATGGTACTCCATGTACTTCGCTTGGTGGAAAAATCATTAAGTCAAATCCATCCCTGATTCGATTTAGGATCGGACGAAGCTTGCGCCTGATTTTATCGCAAGGGAAACACTGCCTCATTTTCAAACTTTGCCGACGGCAAGGATATGAAAAGCACTTCAAGCGCCTTTGATTAACCAAGTTATTTACTCGTTATAGGTTGCGAAGTGCGTACTAGAGAACGTCGTTAGCCTTTGTGGCCGCTTTACAGAATCGGAATATGGATCTTGCTATGAACAACAATAAGAAATGCCTATTAGTTACTTTTGACTTCACTCAAAAAGGAAAAAGCGCGACCAGCTTTGCGGCAGGAGTGCTGCTGTCGGCGTGTAAGCAACACCAACACTATGGTGACAAGTTTACAGCTAATCATTTGTCTATCGTAATGAAAAAAAATAAAGCAGATAACCCCTCAGTAGAAGAGATAGCTGATGAAATCAACAACCAATACAACTTGGAAGAGTTACATGGATTGGCGATTGGTTGCTATGTTTGGAACACTGATTTGATTGAGCCCCTAATTGCACAATGCAGAAAGAAAGGCTTTAAGGGCAATATCATTCTTGGTGGGTACCAAATTCACAAGGAAACATGTGAAACACTTTACCCTAGTGGTGACATTTATCTACCGAGCTATGGGGAGGTATCGCTACCAGAAGCTTTTATGCAGAATAAACTACTTCATAAGCTGACCCTTACAAATAAGGTGGATTTTGCTTCGCTTCATTCACCTTACTTGAATGGTTCCATTAAGATTGCTGAAAACCAACCAATGATACATTGGGAGACACAACGTGGCTGTTACTACGCATGCTCATTTTGCGCCCACCGTGATGTAGCAAACGACAAGGTTTATGATTTTAAAGAAGAAACCATCCAACAAGAACTGCGCCTGTTTAAAGAAAAGAAAGTTCAGCGAATAAACGTGCTTGATCCGATATTTCGCAAAGGACGCAGATCCTATGAAATCCTAGAGTACGCAATAGAGATTGGATTGGAGGCTGAGCTAGTCTTTCAAGTTCGCTTTGAGGACATTAATGAACGCCTGTTAGATCTGTTTTCTAAACTTAACACTCATCTTGAGTTTGGATTACAGACTGCAATCAAGGCCGAATCTGTCGTGATTAACCGTCGTAACAGCATTGAGAAAGTATCTTCAGCCATCGCAATGCTTCAGAAGAAAAAAATGTCTTTTGAAGTCAGCCTAATCTATGGGTTACCAACGCAAACATTAGATAGTTTTACTCAAAGTCTTCGATTCCTTCAGGATCGAAATGTATCGAACATCAAGGCATTTCCTCTAATGCTACTGGAAGGGACGCAACTATCAGACGACAGAGAGTCATACGGCATTAAAGAAGGCCATATCGATGATTCAGGGATCCCGCATGTTGTCGAAAGTGACAGCTTCACAAATGAAGAATGGAAAGCAATGAGAGAGCTAGCAAAGAAACTAACAGTTGAGGAGGTGTCAGAATGTTTATCGTAATCGAAGGTCTAGATGGTAGCGGGAAGTCTACAGTATCAAAGTGCTTGGCCAAGAAACTCAACGCAAAGTGGTTGACTACACCAGGAACTGACTTCAAAACCACACGCAAACATCTCGATGCTGTGTTTAAGAATAATCCCAAGGCAAGGCAGTTGTTCTACATGGCTACCGTGCTCAACGTGGCTGATGAAGCTCAACGTTTGATAGATTCTGGCCAACACGTCGTGGTAGACCGTTATTGGTTGTCAACTCAGGTCTATCATTGCTGGATGACCAAGGGACAACACTGCAAGCTTCATGAAATAGAAAGTGAACTTTTGAAACCAGATCTTACGATTTACCTTGATTTACCGATGCATGAGAGAAAAATGAGAATTAACGATAGAAACAATTGCACGGCAGAGGATAGTCAGACATTAACTCAGGAGGCTGATGATGAGTTGCGTAATCTGTATGAACAGATGAGTGACTCAAATCCTGTGGGGCGCTGGCTTCGCGTTGATGCGTCAGTGAGTATCAATGCTATTGTTGAAACTATATTGGGCAACGTTCGGAAGTAGGGGAATCATACCAACATGATAGCTGGGAGTTAGACTGTAGCTCCCAGTATGTTGATTGACTGGTTCATATAGATCATACCGTCGCAATGCGACGAAAAGGTCGAGTTTTCCTGAGATGAGTTAATTAAGCGGTGCTCAAAAAATGACCGCAACTACTCACATGCTCTTTTTATATATAAAATGGCGATGGTGAGTAGAATTGTGGTTACTCATAGCACTGGTATTTTAAATGCGACACGTCACTCGATCAGGCACATCTTCGTTAATTTCCTGCGTAGCAGGGCATGTCAGTCTATTTCTTAGACAAATTAATTATTGACAGCGCCATTTTGGCGCGATACTGTATGAATGAACAGTATATGAATCATTATAATAATTACAGAGATTCGAAAAATGAGTATAAAGAAAATCAAAGCAGTTCATACTGCCACCCATGTAGTCCACAATCAGCCTGAACCAAACAAGAAATCAACGAAATTCTTGTTGGTCAACATACCTGCTAGCGAGTTCCTTAAAGTTTATCCTGACACATGCGTGATTGAGCCATCTTGCCCGATTGTGGATGTGCTAGATTACTATCAGCCGACCAAGAGACATGAGATCATTCTGGTGACAAGTAGTTCAGAGCTCTCCTGTACTATCAAAGAGCATATGTATACTTCAGCATCAGGTGTTTTATGTTTCGATACTGGAGAACAGTTCTCATTCAATAATTACCTGCACATGAACGCGCGTCTATATGCGATCTCTGGCGATCGGTACTTCAAACGCATACTTTGTTCTATAGCAGCATCATCAGTGGGTATTGAGTACTCAAGAGCAGGATTGAAGAAAAGAATAGAGAAGTATGGTGTATCAAATGTTGAATCTGCGGAGATAGCAAAAAGTAAGAATGCTTCCCTGCTCAACGTTGTGCGTGACAATTTATTGCTAAGTCCTGGCGGAAACATTACAGATGTAACAGGGCTCTCTGAGATATCAACGTCTGTGGCTTTGGCTGTTAAAGCTATGACTGGTGCGGGTAAAAATGCTGAATTTATTGATCCACTGATTAGAACTTATTTAGCTTCAGGAAAAAAAGTATCGTTCATCTCTTCTCTAAAAACAATCATCAACAAGAACAGCGCGACTCATAGTGGTATCGGTGAAGGTTTTGTTAGCTATGAGACTGGAGCGAATAACATTGACTACCTTAACCCTAAAGCTTTCTCAGTCTGTATCAACTCCTTGGGGCAGAAGATTTTTTTAGAGCAAGTTTTATCCAGTGATCTTGTTGTGATTGACGAAATAGAATCATGCATCAGAAATATCCTTTTGGGAAACGACAATCCAAAGGCAAAGAATCGTATGGCTCAGGAGACAAGGAAGCTAATTATTGAGTCCTTGTTTAAGGTTATCAAGACTGCCCCTTACCTTGTTGTTGCTGACGCAGATATCTCTCCATTAACTTCCAAGCTACTCACTTCGATAAGACCAGATATCCGAATATTCAATATTGAGCAGGACTACAGTCATATCACAGTAAGTACAGCAACCAAAGACATGGTATTTCAGGAAGCTACGGCTGCGGTTACCAGGAATGATGAGCCTGTGGTTGTGCTGTTTGACAGATTAAGAGATCTCAAAGTTTTCTTGAAAGGGGTGCAGGGCGGTGACAATAAGTCTCTTAACGATGAAACTGCTTTGGAGGAAAGCATTCTGGTTCTCAATTCTGAAACCCATGGTAGAGATGCGCAGAAGGAGTTTCTAGAAAACCCGAATGCAGTAATTAAATCAGGGAAATATCGCGCAATTTTGTGTTCTCCAACGTTAGGGAGAGGGTTCTCAATCACGGAGCACTACACGGATAAAATATACATTATTGCGAATGGCACCTTGGATCCCGCTGGCTTAATTCAATTTCCTCGCCGTTTTCGAACCGCGACTAGTTTTGTCTATGGTGTTAATACGGAACGCTCCAAGACGGTTGATCACACTCAACATTTAGCAGAGGTTAAAAAAGAAGGTACAGAAGAACGGTTCTTCGCAGACCTTTTAGCTGAGTACAAAACTGAGCATGAACTGTTGACCAGTAATATTGCTATCACTCTGCCAGAGGCCCTAAAAGCTCTAAAATTTACCATAGTCGATCACTCGTCACTCGATGCATCTAAGGAAGACAGGAATGTTGCATTCAGCGAGAGAAAACAAAACTCGAAAAAACTAAAGGCTAGTGAAATCAAGGCAGTTCTATCAGAATCAAATCTCTCTGACTCTGAAGCTCTTGAGTTGGAGAGTAAGGAAGGGAAAACAGGGGCGGAGAGATTTCGTCTTACGCGGTACGACATTCAGAAACAAACAGGTGTAAAGGATATAACCGAAATGGAGGTTAAATTTTGTACTTCATTCAATATTGACGCTTATAATTTGTTTCATTCAGACGTTTATCCCTATCGGCGATGTTTAGTACGTCAGGTGTTTGGTGAGATCGCATCAGGATATGATTTCACATTGTGCGAAATTGTTGTAAATCAGAAGATTGCGTCTTCTCTAGTTGAACGTCTTCAGGCAAAGGGTATCGGTAAGACAGATGTGCATTTGCCAAAACCTCTACGGATTGGAGATGCAAGAGTAAAACCTGATAAAGCACTAAGTATGATCAGGGCAATGCTGGATGCTGCTGGGTTTCAGGGGCGTAGAGTAAAACGTATGATAGATGGACGTTCAATTAACTGTTACGTGTACATTATGTCTCCTTATGCACGAACCGCTGCTGATTACTTTACTTAACGGTTAAGTTAAGTGCTGCGTTACTCAAATTGACAACTGTCTATAAATAATGATACTGTATGTATGCACAGTATTATTAATTGACGGGTTGACACATGACTATGCTTGAGGGATTGGCATTAAAAGATAAGCTTAGTGCGGATGAGTTAAGTTTGCTTCTAAAAGAGCTAGGGTATATCAATCATTTGAATAATCCATGCTCCAAAACACTATCGCAGATTCTTCATATAAGCATGAGGAATTCACAACGCATGCTAGCGAATAGTGGAGTTTCTGGGGTTTACTTTGAACACTTGCTTTTGCAATTTGGACTTAAGCAGCCAGAATACCCAGTTCATTGATCTAACAGTTCTTTATACTCAGGGCCACCATTCGGTGGCTACCATATTATCGTTGCTTTAAGGTATTCAGTTGAGAGGTATGGGAATAGCCGTAGTCTTTATATAAAGTGGATGCGTGGGTTCACCAGACTTGTTTACCTTTAATGCGGTAAGTTTTTCTAGCATAGCTCTGACCTCTGATGAGCGCCCCAAGAAGGCTCCATCATTCCCCCATGCAGCTACAACTACTCCAGCATCTTGAGAGTTTGGTTAAAGGCGAAATCTGGATAGAAATCTTGTTGGAACACTGATTGCTGAGGAGGAAGTGAGTTTAATGTTTTGATTTATTGATGGTTTTCATGATTTATTGTTCTGGTTATGATCTAGAGGGAAAGCCAGAAATTACCGTATATAAGCCCCGCTGAATTCATCGTCAACGTGGTTGTAAAGACTCAGTACAATCGCTAATTTCAAAGGGTATAGTCCTTTGGCATGTTTGAGATTGCTTGGAAACACGCTGCTGAATTTGCCAAAACTTCGTTTTGAATTGGTCAATAATGTTTGATTTTAAAGCTTGAGAGATATTCCAGTAATGAAAGAACTACAATCGTTAGACGATATTTTCACTAAAAGAATTTTTCGTATTCCCGATTACCAACGTGGTTATGCTTGGGGAGAAAAGCAACTGACAGAGTTTTGGGAAGACTTAATCAGTCTCGGTAGTCATCGCTCTCACTATACTGGAGTAATTTCAATCAAAGAGGTTCCGAAAACCACATGGAGTTTGTGGAATGATGAAAGATGGCTGATAGAAGGCAGGAAGTTTAAGCCTCAGTATGTTGTTGACGGGCAGCAGCGATTGACAACGGTATCAATATTCCTTCAATGCCTCATCGAGTCAGTCAGATACCATTCATCAAATGATGGCCTATCTGAAGATGATATATTCCTAGGGCAGTACCCATTAAAGGAAATCAGAGAGAAATACGTTGTTATTACCGAGCCGAGATGCCGTGTGATTAACACCTATAAATTTGGCTATGACACTGACAATCCTTCATTTGAATTTTTGCGGCATAAAATCTTTGGTGAGCCTAACCCAGGAACTCTGAAAGAGACGTTCTATACGTTGAACCTAGAAAATGCCAAATTATTTTTTAAAGACAATATAGAGCTATTGGTAAAAGCTCATGGGCTGGATGCTCTTGAATCAATCTTCGAAAAATTGACACAAAGATTTTTGTTCAATCTCTACGAGATTGATGACAATTTTGATGTTTTCGTTGCATTTGAAACAATGAACAACCGAGGCAAGCGTTTGTCAGACCTCGAGTTGCTAAAGAACCGTCTAATTTATCTTACAACGCTCTACTCACCATCAGAAGTAGACGAGTCGACCAAAGAAGCTACACGCAAAAACATCAATGATACGTGGGGAGAAATTTATAACCAACTTGGTAGAAACAAGCTATCACCACTAAATGACGATGATTTCTTGCGTGCTCATTGGATCATGTATTTTAAGTACAGTCGGAAGACAGGTAGTGATTATATTCGGTTCCTGCTGGATGATTATTTTTCGCCAAAGAATATACTTGAAAACTTTGATGTCAGCACAAAAGGGATCGCCCACGTAACTGAGCTATTTGATGAGTTTTATGCAGAAGATGATGAAAACGGTGCTGACGACAACCAACCTTTACAGCAGTCAAAGCGCAATATTAGCGAAATTAACGCTTACGTTAGTAGCTTGAAGGTGGCTGCTAAGGCTTGGTACAGCAGCTTTTTCCCCAAAGATTCAGATGAGCTTACCGTTGAAGAGCAGCTCTATATGGATAAGATTAACAGGGTCAAGGTCGGCTACTTTAGACCGTTGATCATGTCAGCAATCTTGGCCACTGAGAAAGGCTGTCAGACTCGACAACGTTTATTTAAAGAAATTGAACGATTTATCTTTATTAATTTTCGTCTGTGCCGTTCTCAATCCAATTCTGGAAGCAGCCACTTCTATAGATGTGCGCGAGAGCTACAACATCGAGAGCGGCAGACCGCAGAGCCCAAAACTATTGCTGACGTTATTTCTGATTTAAGAGAGCATATCAATTGGGCGTTCAATGAAGATGGCACTTTCAAAGCCAACTATTTTAGAGATTTTATTGCGAAGAAATATAGCGGTGGTGGTTCAGGTTTCTACGGTTGGAATGACCTGCGCTACTTCCTGTTCGAGTACGAAGAGGAACTGAAGCTGAAGCGAGGCCAACCGAAAATTGGCTGGGATAACTTCATCAAGAGCTCGAAAGACAAGATCTCTATCGAACATATTTACCCACAAACAGCGTCTGAAGAGTACTGGTGTGAAAGGTTTGATCAGTTTACTGAAGAACAACAGATGTTCTTGAAAGGCTCAATCGGAAACTTGCTAGCACTATCTTCGAGCATTAACTCAAGCTTACAAAATGATGCTTTCCCCGCTAAGAAAACTGTCAAGAAAAACGCACAAGGTCAGGTCGTTCGTAACGGCTATGAAAATGGGGCTTATTCAGAGATAGAAGTTGCTCAGGAGTTAGAGTGGACTGCTGCGCAGGTTGAACGGCGCGGGCTGCGCTTGCTGGCTTTCATGGAGCAGCGCTGGCAACTTAATCTTGGAAGCGAAGAAGAAAAATTGGATTTGCTGCACTTGTCTTTCCTCCGAGATGAACATGAGGTTAAAGAGCCATCTGATTTGGAGGCAGAAGAACTATGATGGTCTAACAAGAACCAAAATAGTTTTTCGAATAGGTACAGGTATGTATGCCCCTGTGAGCGATAGCAGAAATCGCAGTCTAAGGCGTTGTTATCTTCAGTAGATAGCGATTAAGATGCGCTCTGTAAGTCACTCTAGGTTTTGAGTGTGCAGAGCAAATAATGGGGCGTAACCACTTAGAGCAATCTGTCAGACCTGGTTACTTCGTGGTTTAGGATCTGACAGATTGAGTCGAGACTAACTTAGTTTTTATTAACTCAGTCTCGCGCTCCTAATCCACCACCTTCTGAGAAATCAAATCACCCATTTCACCTTTAGTAATTGTACCTGGCATCAAGGCGTTATAGCTGAGACTCCGTTTCTTGGACAGAAGTCTATTGAGGTTAGCGTCAAACGAACCGTCTTTGTATTTTGGATGAATGGCCATTGGTAGGTACACATTCACATCCTTCTTTTGTCCTATACGGAATGCACGGTCTGTACTTTGGTCTTCTACTGCTGGGTTCCACCACCGTGTAAGGTGAATGACGTGGTTGGCCGCAGTGATTGTTAAACCAACACCACCTGCTTTTGGTGACAGCAGCATGACATCGAACTCACCATCAGCGCCGCTCTGGAATTCATCTACGTATTGTTTTCGTGTGTAGCCATCTACCGAACCATTGATCCTGTGTGGTCTAGAAGGTAGTTGATATCGGTGCTGTAGGTAACCTGATAGGTATTCTTGGACATCAATTGCTTCGCAGAACACTAAAGCTTTTTCTCCAGATTTATGTACTTTGTCTAAGATTTCTATCAGTGCGGTAAGTCTTGCTGAGCGTTTAACAACTCCGTCGGTTATACCGTTTCCGTCAAACTCTTCTGCGATAAGCGATGCCCTTCGGATTTTTTGTATAGTCTCGAGAACGCCACCAGCCATTCCTCTTTTCAACGGTGCATCTCGAACGATGTTTTCATACTCCGCTGCTTGTAGCTCAGGCATAGGTTTAGCCACTTGATGAATGAATTTTTGAGGGAGGCCTTCAAGGTGATCTTCCTTTAATCTCCTAAGCATCAGGGGTGGAGTACTTTTTTCAACAAGAAGAGACTTCAGTCTTTTAGCTTCAGAAGGATCACTTTCCGCTGGTTTAGCATATTCATTATGGAACTGACTAAGTGAACCGAATAAACCAGGCTGAGCAGTGTCGACGATACACCACAGATCTTTCAGTTCATTCTCTACGGGAGTGCCAGTGAGCATCAATGTGAAATCAGAAGACAATGATTTTGCCATTTCAGTCATACGTGAGACTGGATTCTTAATCTTTTGGGCTTCATCAAAGATGGTGATCCCCCAGTCAATAGAGAGAAAGTATTTAATCTTGTCTCTGAGCGTTTCATAGGTAGTTAATATCCAGCCACTACCTGACAATAGTGAGTTGCGCTCCATTACACTGTAACCTTTTATGTCCCTTATTTGGGCACCAAATGCCTCAAATACATCACCAAGCCCATCTTCCTCAATATGGAGGCTAGCTTCGTCGCGCCAGTTTTTAAGCAGTCCAGAAGGTGCCACGATGAGAAATGGTTTGGTAGGGTAGTGGTTATTGTTCATAAGCTCCTTAACCGATGCTAGGAACGCCAATGCCTGCATGGTCTTACCTAACCCCATGTCATCAGCAAGCAAAGCACCTATCGAGCCTGATTCCCAATGTTCAGCTAACCATTCAACACCAAATTTTTGATGTTCATACAGTGATTTTGTTTTGAGTGCTTTTGGAAGTCTAGGCAGCTTCGGTCTAGCTTCATGCTTTATAACCTCAAACTCTACTTCTTCAATATTGTCTTTCACGATGGGGGCCACAACATCAAGTGGGGCATCGGGAGGCCCTTCAGGCTCATCAAAGGGTTTAAGCATTTTTATCAGTAGGTTTTTGGTTTCCAGTGATACGGGAACACGTTGTCCTTCAAAAGATATTTCAGCAATTTCATCGTCTAGCGCTTTGTTTACTTCACCCAGAAGGCGCTTCATTTCATCAATTGTAAAATTCACCAGAAGATCATCTATCGGAAAAAACAGTCTTTCATCATCATCTGGTACCCAATCTCCTTCCCGTTTTGCTACATATGCGCACAGCTTGGGTGACCAGACACCAATTGTATCGATTCGCTGACTGATGAAGTCAGGGGTTTCCACAAAGATCGCCTCTAAATCCTCAGGGTTATCTTCCTGATTTAAGCGTTCATTAATGATCTTATGTGGATTTGAAACGAAAGCTAATCTCTCCTGACTATCTTTCGTCTGATAATCTTTTATTACATTGAGAACTTTTTGGACTCTCGGGGGAAGAACAACATAGACGCCACTGCCAATGGCGTAATTCGACCTCGTTGTACTCCAGGTCTTAAACTGATCCTCAAATTGCGTTTGTCTGGCTTTAGGTATCGCATATTCAACATCAGATTGGCCTTGAATATCCCAGTCTTTTGTGGGATTCGGTTTGATTAATAATGGATTAAACAAACCGTGTTCTTTGATATCCAAAGTAACTCTATCTGCACGACAAATGGTGATATCTTGCAGTTGGCCATCCACAACCGAATCGTCAGGTAATAGCTCTTTTATTTCTCCCCAGCGAACGAACCGTTCATCTCGGTCTGATATGTTAATGCTGTTAAATTGATCAATCTTAGTTATGATGGAGTAGAGTGGATCGAGAATTAGCTCAGTTTGTCCTCTGAGTTTTAGCGTGATTCCAGATATCTTCGCCCCCATAATTGGTCTGCCTTCAGGAGTCATTAAGCGATAAGATAATTGAAAGCCTGGCTGGCTAATTAGGCCCTTAGCTACAATTTTAACTCTGGCGTGTGATACTGGAGGAAGGCATAGTTTTTGGGTTTCTAGCTCAGTCAGTGTTGCGATAAAGTCATCAGGGCATAGTATTCCTGATTCGGTTACTTGTGGAGATGAATATTCATATGAGGTTCTAAATAGCGGATCAATAACAACGGGCGTTTCGTCAGCTGTTAGATTAAATTTTGACCATTGGCATGGAGGTAGAACAATGCCATCTTGTTTAACCTGAAATAAAAAAGCGTCCTCGGTTTTCTGCCATGTAAGTTGGGCTGTTCTAGTCATACATATACTCCCTGTTTGACACTGATACGCCTGTTAAACTGTCGATTAAATGTGATAACTTCTGTTGCCATCTTCCGTTTTCACTGCCTGTGTGAGAGCCCGTATGGTCAGCCCAATCTACCAAACTCCCTCTGTGATATTGTTTTAAGTAAAGCTTCGGCCTCTTATTGCTGGTATCCCATAATCTGTAACTACCTACATGACTCCATTCTGTAATTAGTACACCATTAATCACCATTATTAGAGCACTGTGACGTGGCTGAGCACCTGATAGTTTTGCATATGTATTACGTCCTCCCTGGAGAAAATTGTTGGCTTCTCCATAGGCTCTAGTGCCAAGCGCAACCCATGCTTCCTGAATGTGACCATTTCTCAGGTAAGCATTCCAAAATCTTTTTCTGTACTTCCAATGCTTATCAGCCGTGGGATCAGTTTTGGCAACATGGCTAAGCAAATTAAAAAAGTCATTCATGGTGTTTTCAACCATCCAACCTTTTATTACATCGAGAGCCATAGAATTTACACCATGCCACTGAGCTCTAGATGTTCGCGGATCACCATATTGGTGGATGAAGAAATCCGTGAGTATTTTTTTTATCACAGGAGTGGCTTGGTGAAGAGTGAAGGAAGCTAATAATCCCTCTGCAATATTGATCCTTAAAGATGGATACTTGAACGATTCATCATGTTCGATGAAAAAGCCTATGCAAGCCGAAACGATCTCTGATTGCAAATCCTTATTATGAGCACTTAGATCAGATTCGAGTCGCTTGAGGTAGTGGGATAGGGACGCAATTGCAAAACCACTATATTCTAATCCCTTGGATAGCTTGTAATCGGAAAAAGTTGACTGAAATCCTGAATCGACAAGTTGCTGGCTACAAAGCTCATGGCTCTGTTTATCTAATATGTGAGAGCTGATTACCCATTGTTTTATGGTATTCACTTTAGTGTGATAACCACCCACGACCAAGTCGTAAAGTTCTGCACGCAGAAGTTCAAATTGCTTTGATTGCTGCGGATATTCCTGAAGAAATACCTGAATAAAGGGCCTAACCACATCAAACTTGGATTTGTGTTTAAGCAGTTTAAATAGGGAGCGGATAAAGGCTTCATTTTCATACAGGGGAGGGTTGCCATCTACTGGTGACATGAAAGCCCAAGGGACGAGTTTCAACTCTTTGCGGTTGAGGGATAGTGATGGCGACGGGTGATAAAGAAACTTGTACAGCTTCCTGTATACGGCTTCAATATCAGTTTTACCAGGGGTATCTATTATTACGAATCCATGGCGCTCTCGAATTTTTGCAGCCTCTGAGGCGAGAAGCGACGTTGAGACATCTGGCGCAGTTCTCGATCTAAGCGTTGTGAAATCATCAAGGAACTCTTTCAGTGACACTATTTAACCCCCTTAGCTATTAAAGCTTTCTGAGGTTCAGTTAGAGCTGGAGGAGTCATGATAAATCGTAAGTCAATTCGGCGATTTGCATCATCGGGAGTTGGCTTACTGTGGTTATGGCCATCGACGGGCCGTCCTTCGCCGTATCCACTTACAGAGAATATTGGTTGTCCAGAGGTGTTTCGAAGATCTTCTAACACGCTGTTGGGTACTACTAGCCGATAAGCTGCTATAGCTCTATTTGCTGAAAGCTCCCAGTTATCTTTCATTCGACTCGATCTCATAGGGACGTTATCGGTATGTCCTTCTATGAAAATCGCGTCAATCTTACCTCTAGTCTGACTAAGGTTAGTGCACGAGAAATCGTTAGGTGGATTTCCTGCATAGCAGGGGATTACTTTATTTAAGACGCTACTAATAATCTTCAGATTATTGGTGTAATGGTCACTTAGGGTATCCGCAGCAGTCTTGAATAGTACTGCCTTTTCAGTAAGTCTCAACACGCCATGATGTTTATCGATCTCAACTTCAATCTTCTCTTTAGCAAGCCTATCTTTTAGGGTTTGTAAGAGCTCATTCCTAACCTGCTCTGTGTTAGTCAGTTTCCGAACAACCTCTTTTCGTGTTTCCGTCACTTCATTTTGCTTTTGAATGGCGTCCTGAAAATTGATGATGAATGCAACGAGAGTAATGATAAATATAAGAAGAAGTCCTGACATCATGTCAGACACTGAAATAAGGTAACCAGCACCTTCGTCTTCTAAGAGTTCATGGTGTTCGCTCATGGGCTGCCTCTTTATTGCTCGGGTTGGAAGCTGTTGCGTGCTATTGTGCGTAGGTCGGCTTCAAACCCCTTCAGTTTTTCTTCCGCAGATTTAGAGATAGAGCCAATGGAGGACTCAAAAACCTCAGTTCTTGTTTCCAGGGCTTCGCCCAGCGACTCTACAGCATCAGTTATTTCCTGGGTGGCCGCTGCGAGGCTCTGAACGACATCTGATGCATGTTTATCAAGCCCTAAAATATACTCATCAGTTTGAGATGCGTAACGTTCTAAACCAGAGCTAACGTTTTTAAATACGTTTTCGAGAGTCGTATCTAGGCCAGAGAACCGCTCATCGTACTCATTCCATATATCAGACATTTCTTCCTGTACTTCACGTAATGTCTGAAGTGTTGAATCTACACTAGCGGTGGACTCAGTGAGTTGAGAAGATGTGTTGTTTAATGACAGGATATAATTTTGGAATGTCTCTGCTGTGCGCTGGAAATCTAGATTTGTCTGGTTAGCTTTCTCAGAAAGCTGCCCAATGGTTTCAATAGATAGAGAAATCTCGCTGTATAGAGTCTTGTTAGCATCCGTCATTGTTTGATAATGGGTCGCTGTTTCAGTAAGTTTACCCAGAATACTGTCAAACTCCTGTAACCCTTCTTTAAGGTTGCTGGCTAATTTTTGCGATGCGGCATCAAGCTGTTGGGTTACGTTGTCAATTGACCTATCAACACTTTCAAGCAATGAGTTCACTGCCTCATCAATTCCAGCATTGATCTTTTCACTTCCCTCAGTCATAGCTGCGGACATGCCTGTAATGGCATTTTGTGCAGCCTTCTGCATTTCATCCTGACCTTTTGTTAAAGAGTTAACTTGAGATTCAAGACTATCGCTCATAGTTTTAATTGTTGAAGCGAACGCTTTCATTTCATCCCCAGCAGCGCCAGCAATTTTATCTGCGAACTCACCCATAACCTTTGTTACGGTTTCATCGCTAGCAGATTTCTGGTCTGTTCTTAGTTCGTCTATAGCACTAATCATTGGCTGTGTGACATGTTGCTCTATGACTTGACCGAGTGAAATAGCGAGGTCATTGGCGAATGTTTGAAGAGCCATAGATTGTTTTTGGGACTCGGCCAAGTTCTTACTCGCTAGGCGTTCGGCCGAGAAATACTCTACACGAGCATCTAAAGCTGAGTTCAACTTCTGGCAGTTGCTGTTGAATAAATGGATGTATCGCTTTTCGTAAGCAGAGAAAATGAGTGAAGTAAGCAAACCTACAATAGATGTAATGAACGCAAGTGATGCGCCATCAAGAAGTATGTTTAGAGCCTCTTTTGCGTCCTTGATATCGTTTGAATTTAATCCTGGAGCTGCGAGGGATATGCCAACGGTCAGACCGATGAAGGTGCCAACGATGCCGAGTCCAGTGAGAATATTTGGCAATGCGTTATAGAAACGCATGTTGACGTTGGGTAAGAGAAGGTTCTTCTGATTAAAATAAACAGATGGCAGGTGAGTATTCATGATGACTTCTTTGTCGTCATCAAAGTCTTCACCTGGCAGTAATAGCGTCTCCTCAAATTCTCTCCATGAATCCTTCAGGTATTTGTTACCGTTCATCCATTCACGGAGTACATCATAGTATTCGGGAAACTCTAGTTTGCTTTTGGGGGTTGATTTTGTTTTCTTAAGAGCGTTGTTTAATGAACCGCTGACAGGAGAAAATTGAAGCCAAAACCTGACACCACACCAAATAGCTATGGCAAAAATAAAACCGCAATAAACATAGATAAAGTCCGTGGATGTGATGAACTTCATCACATGATTTAGGTTTGCGCTCATAAGGTATCTTCCCAGCCAGTTTTACTGCGTTAAGTATTATTATCAATGCAAGCAGTTTTTTATCGCTCATTAGCATATTAAAGCAGGGTTGTGCTTGAGCGCCAAGCAGTAAGCTGGACTTTTGTGGTCGCACAACGGCTATTCTATTTGCATTCATTTTGTGTACAGCCATGTGTTTTGGTACATTTGTGACCAGTCATCATTCAACGAGCTAACACAGAGAGAGCTTCTTCCAGCTACTGAAAAGGGAACGAATTAAGCGGAAAGTATACTCAACCAGAGAAGATGCCCTTACAGATATCTTCGAATACATAGAAATGTTCTATAACGAAAAACGAAGATATGGTTCCAATAACCAACTATCGTCTGTCGAGTATGAAAAGCAATATGATAGAGATCTAATTAGCGTCTAAAGAGTCGGTGGGCGATTCACTTGTCTGGTATTTTAAAATTATGGACTCCTCTTTTAAGGTAACAGCGATGCCATACTGCAAAACAGCCTTAGTTATAACTCAACACATGAATACCCGAGAGGTGCTAGATCGACTGGCCCAAACAAAATTCAAAGCTAGCTGCGCTGTTCAGTGTGAGTGGAATCCTGATCAATTTGCTATAGATAATGGGATGAACAACATTCGTGCTGTAGTTGATAATGATAGGGGGCTCATTCTGCTGCATTGCCGTTACTCACCATACATTGATATCGGCGAATCGGTAATCAAACAGTTCGCTACCGAACAAGGCTATTCAACTGAACGTGTGGAATGCTAGCTTGTGGAAGAGCAATTGCCATGTGCCGCTACAATGAAACATATATGCAAATATTGCTAGCTTAGATTCCTGATCCACGAAAGGCCACTTTCCCCGTTTATATATAAAAATGAAAAAGTGGCCTAGCTCAAAGATCACCAAAGCTGTGCTTTGAAGTTCGTCGACCTCTTCATGAGCTATGCTCATGGTTTACCATTGCTAGAGTTTTTTCCTGCTTTTAATAATTCCTCTAAGTTGTATGCGTAGGCTCACTTCAGTACCCAGACATCTCTGGTAAAGCCCCAAGGCGATTAATGACTTCCAGATGACCTGCAAACTTTCGAATGCTCAATGAATCTACGATGATGGCACTCGCGACCTGAAGTAGATCCAGATTCTTGCGATGCTCCTTGAAGTCATTGAAGATTTGCTGCTTGAGTGAAACATCGAACTCAATTCGAGTGCGTGGGTAGCCTGCATGGTCTTCACATTGGATAACAAGGTATTGTGTATGGCTGTTGAACATCGATGCATAGAGCTCAAAAAGCTCATCAACTCTTTCAAAATCAGTAGTACTGAAACTAAATTGATGATGTTTGAAATCGAAGTCGGTGATGTCCAGAGTGTTAATTAGCGTTATTGTGAGCATGTAACAAACTAGTTTTGGAGCTTTGATAAACCCTGAGTTGATTGGCTCTTTGTCCATGATTTCTAAACATGAATTCGAGCGTAAGTTGTTGGTAAGGTAAGCTACTTGCGGAAGTTCACTGATGTTAAATTTAATCATCGTGCATCGCTCCTTTGGTTTAAAGAGTGCTAGATAACAGGCATGACAAATCCACCGCTGTTAAGCAGTGTCGAATTGAATGTCTGAATTTGATTGTAGATTTGTTCATCATGTCTCCAATTTGCTAATAAAAATACAGTTCACACTTACTCGACGAATCGAGCTTTTAGTTATTAGTATTTTTATTAACAGTCGGATACACGAATCAATAGAAGGTATATCTGAACACCAAAGCGTAATCTTTGGATGGGATTAACTTAGTCAGTAAAATTTCATCGACAAGGCTGAGCGAGCAAAAATATTCTTAGTTGTGATCTGGGTCTCCAAATTGTGGGTGATCGCTTAATAACTGTTCAAGAGATTTTCCCATTTGATAGATAAAGAAAGAGCCACTTTCCCTGTTTATATATAAATATCAAAAAGTGGCTAAACCAAAGCTTCGCTTTGAAGAGAGTCGATTGGTTCATGAACGCAGTTCATGGGGTGCTTCTTAGTCACTCTTAGCGAGTTTAAGAATTCTTAATTTGGTTAAGAATTGGTAAGAAACCTCAGGCTAACGGGTTAGCCTGATGGCTTTTGATAGAAAACAGGTGCTTAGCTATTCATTAAGGTAGAGCTCAGCCATCCCATCTAAGCGAGTTTTGACTTCCTTCCAGTTCGGCATCACGCTGCTTAGTAACCGCCAAAACTTCTCGCTGTGGTTGTGTTCTGCGATATGACAAAGCTCATGTAAAATCACGTAATCAATACACTCTTTTGGCGCTTTGATGAGGTGAGGATTGAGCATTAAGCTCCCTTTGGCTGAGCAGCTTCCCCATTGTTTTGTCATCGGCAGAACCCGAAAGCTAGGGATGCCGTCAACCCATTTAGCTTGGGGCAGTAACTCCGATAGACGCTCATGGAACACCCGTTCGGCGCGAACCTTGTACCAGTTCTTTACTAGCGCTCGAACCATGGCGGTTTTGTCCTCGTTAAACCTGGTCAAGGTGACAAGTAATTTGCCACGGGTCATTTTTACCGAGGGCAGGGCATCGGCATCCTCGATGATTTTTAATACGTAGCGGCGACCGAGGTAGAACTGCATTTCACCACTGACGTATTGTTTAGGCTGTACATACTCCAAGTGGCCTCTGAACTCTTTAAGCGCATCATAAACCCACTTGGCTCGCTTCATCACAGCTTGATGAATGTCTTCGCGCTCAGCGTCTTCAGGTGCGGTTACGACCACCTCACAGTTGGGGTGAACCTTAATTGTGATTTTACGCCTTACTTTTTGCTCCGATGATCCTTGCACGATTGGTTTTCGAACGACTTCATAGCTGACAGCCTCATCGCCATAGACGAAGCTGTACTCCTCTTTATTACCTTCTTTTGAGCTGACCGATGTCATTAATGGTGACCTGCCAAACCTAATCGAGTGATTTGCACAATTTCGTCGACCAAGATCTGAGCCTTATCGACGCCAAGATCGGCAAAGAGTAGCGGGAGAATCTCTAGGCTGATCTGGTTTTCGATTTCTACAGGGTTGATAGAAAACTCCGCGACGGCCTTGCGCACTTTCTCATCAATCTCTAACGCGTAATTAAAGTATTGATCTTCAGTGAGCTCTGCCCCTGGTGTTTCATGTTTCAAAAACAGACCAAAGTAGGCCTGCACATGGCGTTTAATCTTTGGGTCTAGCTCTGCGAAGCGATCAGTTGGCATGCCTTCTACATTGCGCTCTTTCACTTGCTGCTCAAAATCGGCAAACAGTAGGTACTGTTTTACAGGCGCATCAAACATCTCTTTGGCTTGTTGAATCGCTTGTTTAAGAAGCTTCGAAAAGTACTCTTGTGCGTATGGGTCATCGGCAAGGTCTTGCTCAATCATCTTAGTGACACGACCCGTGATCGCATCCTTTTTGTTACGTGCCTCATCATCACTCAGTTGTTCTGGCTTAACATCTTTGCCCATGCTACCGACCAGATAAGCACCTTTAGACTCTTGGATCTCAACGCCACCTATGTGCTTGTCTAACATAGTACGGATACTTTCAGCGTACTCATCGTAATCAATGGTTTCTTCAGCATCTTCGCGTACCTGCTTGCGCAGTTCAGCCATGGATTTAAGCGTTTTTTTGTAGAGCTCCCTCTTATCATCAAAGCTTTTATCTTCGAAGTAGGTAGCGGATTGAAGGGCGACTTTTAGGCAGTTGGAGAAAGCCGTTAACGTCGCGTAGAAGTCTTCACGCTTCTTCTGATTGGTATCGGTGAGCTGTCCATCGATAGTGTCGATCTTCGGTGCAAGAACCTGACGCAGAGCGGGGCCATCTTGTTTATTTGGCACTTCAGCGAAAATTGCCCACAGCTCACTATAAAGACCTGGCAGCTTCTTATATTCGGTATCCATGCGGCTGTATAAGCCTTTAAGGTCATCGATATCAAAGCCACATTGAGTGCGCTCGGCCAAGTCTTGGTAATCCGCAATGGTGGCATCGAGCTCTTTCAAAATGCCACGGTAATCGATGAGGTAACCAAATTCTTTCTTCTGATGTAGGCGGTTCACGCGAGCAATGGCTTGGATTAAGTTGTGCTGCTTAAGCGGTTTATCGATGTACAGCACTGTGTTTTTCGGCTCATCAAAGCCTGTTAGAAGCTTATCGACCACGATCATCAAATCAGGGCCATCGTCTTTGGCGAACTCTTCAATGATGCGTTTGGTGTAGGCTTTTTCATCTTCGTTACCAACATTATCCTTCCACCAATTTTGCACCATGTCTTTGCTTTCACCATCGACCGTATCGTGCCCTTCACGGGTGTCTGGCGGTGACATAGCGACAACAGAAGTTACTTTGCCAATTTGGTCAAGAAGCTTTTTGTATTGGATAGCAGACGCTTTTGAGTCGCAAGCAAGCTGTCCCTTTAAACCTTGGCGCTTAAAGTTTTGGAAATGGTCAGAAATGTCGTGGGCGATTAAATGGATGCGACCTTCTGTTTGGTAGATCTGGCCTTTTTGTGCGAATTTTTTCTTCAAATCGGTACGCTGTTTTTCGGTCAGCTTATCAGTGATGCGATCAAACCAAGCGTCGAGTGCTTTGTCGTTGGTGCTGAGCTCTGGCACACGCTCTTCATACAGCAGTGGAGTAACGGTTTTATCTTCCACCGCTTGTTGCATGGTGTACGAGTGGATGATTTTGCCGAACTTGTTTTCTGTCTTATCGTCTTGCAGCAGCGGTGTCCCCGTAAAGCCAATATAAGCGGCTTTTGGCAGCGCCTGTTGCATTCGAATGTTGTTCTCACCGTTTTGGCTGCGGTGGCCTTCATCAACCAAGACAATCATGTCAGGGCTGTCGTTATAACACTCTGGGAGTTCAATCGCGGTGCCAAACTTGTTGATGATAGAGAAGATGATGCGCTCGTTGCCTTTGCCGATTTGCTCCGCTAAGCGGCGGCCTGTGGTTGCCATTGCTGTTTTGCGATCTTTTTCAGACAGAGCACCGCCAGAGGCGAACGTGCGAGCTAGCTGATCTTCTAAATCAACACGGTCAGTAACGACAACAACACGGCACTTGGCGAGTTCTTTAATCCAAATCAGTGCCTTAGACAAGAACACCATAGTAAAAGACTTACCTGAGCCAGTGGTGTGCCAAATGACACCACCGTTTCGAGCGCCTTTCTCGTCAAACGAGGTTACGCGTTCAATCAGGGCTTTAATGCCAAACACCTGCTGATAACGCGCCACGATTTTGCCCGCTTTTTTATCAAACAGGGTGAAAAGCTGGGTCATTTCCAGTAAGCGGTCATGACGAAGTAGTGATACCAACAAGCGGTCTTGGTCAGTCACCATTAAATCACCGCCAGTAATCAGCGATAGGTATTCATCACGTACTTTGGCTGGGCGATGCGCAAACAGTTTATCGAGCTGCTCTAGCGTAAGCGGTGTGTTTTTAAGGCGTGCAAAGGTGGCATCGGTGATCTGTTCTTCTTTCCACTTCGCCCAAAACTTACTCGGTGTGCCGCAGGTGCCGTATAAACCTTCATGCCCGTTCACCGACATAAGAAGTTGGCTATAAGCAAACAGGTGTGGGATCTCATCGACTTTTTGGTTACGGATGTTTTGCGAGATGCCCTCGGCAACCGTCGGCTTGCTCTCATGAGATGAGTCAGGGCGCTTGGCTTCAATCACTACCCAAGGCAGGCCATTCACAAAGCAGACAATATCGGGAATACGTTTGCCCGTGCCATGCGCATTTTCGACTTCAAGTTCTTCGGTAAAGTGGAACTGGTTGTTTTCTGGGTTTTGCCAATCGATGATATCAATGGTTGGGTTGGCTTTTTTACCCTCCGCAAACTCGGTCACGCTAATGCCGTAGGTGAGGGCGTTATACAGCTTTTCGTTGGCCGCTTTTAGCCCTTCATTCATCGCAGGATTGGCAAGTTCATGGACGATTTTATCCATCGCAGCCTCTGATAGCTGACGATCTTTCCCCATGAATGAGTAGGTTTTGTGCTTGAGGACATCACGCAATACATCAGGCAAAATAACGGTTGAAAGGTTACCACGCTTAATGACACATTCGCTCGGAGGAATGAACTGATAACCAAGATTGGTCAGCAAGGTGAGAGCGGGGATTTTAGCGCTTTGTTCTTCTCGGAAATTGGGTAAATTGCCTGACATTGTCGTCCCTTATTGTCGATTCGTTTTTGTTTTTATTATCGTTAATGCTTTTAATGTAGTTTACGTTTTTTGGCCTGATTGAAGTCGATGACGTTATCGGGAATTTCTTCGTTGAACGTGTCAGGGGCAATCTCTTGGTAATACTCATCGATTGCTTGGTTGAGCTCCGCATTCATCTCGTCCAGATAGCTGTCATCTGGAATCCCACGTTTAACCATTTCGGCGTGCATCATCTGTCGGCGTAGAGATACAAATAACTGGCGGATGAGCTTGTCCTCGTTGTCGCCCAATTCGCTGTAGGTCTGCATCCAATCAATGAACATCTCTTCGTCAGGGTGAAAGTGGTCTTTCTTTTGTTTGGTCGAGCGAATCAAACTGTTGATCCACTCATCAAATTCAGCGCACTCTTCATGCCCTTTGGGTAGGGAGCCGATTCGGTACACTCGGTCTTCAAATTGCCACGCAACATCATTAATGTGGCTTTGCACACTGCGGTCACCGCGTTGACAAAAGAAAGGTCTAGGATGAAGGTTGATGAACTCATTGAACATCTCTTCAAAGCTATCTTCATCGCACATTTCGAACTCTTCACCAAAGAACTGCATGTTGTTAAACAACCGTTCAAGCAGTTGGTTGGTGAACTCGAGCCAATCTCCTTTTTGAATACCGACAAACACCATGGCATAACGGGTTTCGACATGCATGGCAATCAGTACCTTTTTGCGTCGAACGTTTACCGCATGCACCAACCAAGCACTGATTGGTGCTGTAGGGGTATTCAACACATTCACGGCTTCAGAACCCCTGATAGAACCCGTCGGCGGCGCTTCTAAAGGAGAGACTTTTTTGCCATTGCGCTTTACGGTGAAAAAGTCCGCAGCGGCTTTGGTACAGTTAAACACTAACATTGTGTAATACCTAGTTTTGATAACGGCAATAAAGTGTGACGCACTCCGTCACACATTAGTTGATAGTTAAGAGGTGCTTTACGCGGCAACTTCTTCATCCACTTTCACGCGGCGCTTACCCGTTAATAACTGCTGCATCAGTGCCTTTTTCTCTTGTTTAAAGTGAGCAAGTTTTGCATTCAGAATCTTTAGATTTTCTGAGCTTGCATGTAGTACATCGGCGATACGCTCTTGTTCACCAAAACATGGTACGGGTACTTTTGTGTTCATGAACTCAGTAGGTTTGATATTAAGTAAACCATTATTACGAACTCCTGTGTTCACCAATGCTCCAAGTTGTGGCTTTAGGTAGTCAGCCTCAAACAAATACTTAAAATATCGATGGTTTAGCCCTTTATTGAGCTTAAAGCAGACATAAACATGAGGAACTAGGCCTGTATCAAAGGTTTCTAGGTCAAAAATACAGCCAAATTGATACGTTTTTGAATTTCCTTTGTTGTAAGCGAATTCTCCGCGCTTTAACAAAATATAATTTTTTACGCTTTCTCCTGCCATATAGCGGCTATATCGATCTTCTTGAGTAACAAAGCCTCTTAACGAAGAGATGGTTAAGATTGGGTGCGCTTCACCATCAGATTTTTTCTGAATGCGTGTTGCCACCTCATTTATCGATTTGTACGTCCACTCCCCCTCAAACGCTTTACCCGTTTCAGGATTAACCAAACGCTTCTTACCCGTCAAAAGCTGCTGCATCAGGGCTTTTTTCTGCTGCATGCTGGTTTCAATCAACTTTTCAGTGGTGCTAATCGCCTTGTCCCATGTTGAGAGGATTTTGGCGATTTTGTCTTCTTCTTCTCTTGACGATGCAACCATCAACGGAAGCTCAGCTAAAATCGCCGTATTCATATTTGGCATCGTTTGGCCGACAGCATTTTGCTCTAGCCACTTTTTCACAGCATTTTTTTGTAGAAAATAAGACAAAAATAACGGTGAATGAGCTTTATTTGGTGTTGCTTTCAAACAACCTGTGCCGCATAAACTTCTTGGATAGTCTGATTCAATTAATGCAAAACGAGCGACATCGCCACGGCGACTAAAGAGTAAATCACCAGATTGCAGCGTATGTTTTTTAAGATCATCAGCTCGGTGCTCTGGTATCTTTGCTGCTGATTCATTATTAGCTCGATAATTAATTAGGTCTTTAGGCATAAGTACAGGTACGCCCTCATCCGTGTACTCATGAGCATGCAATTGGCTTCCGAATGGGCCTGTTTGTAAGCTCCCAGAGCATACTTCGCCTAGTGAAGTTAATTTCCAACCCTTAGGCACCATAACCCAACTCCTCTAGGTAACCCGCCATTTCCGCTTCTAGATCAGCTAACTCATTTTGAAGCGCTAAACGTTCAGTACGAACAGCAATTAGGTCGATTTCTTCTTCTTCCTCAAAGGTATCCACATAACGAGGGATATTAAGGTTGTAATCGTTCTCAGCAATCTCTTCAGTCGTTGCTAGGTATGAGTATTTGTCGGTGGTTTCACGCGCCTTGTAGGTATCGACAATCTTCTGAATGTTCTCAGGCGTAAGCTGGTTTTGGTTCTTACCAGACTTAAACTCACGAGAGGCATCAATAAACAGTACCTTGTTATCATCTTTGTGCTTTTTGAAGATAAGGATCGCGGCAGGGATACCTGTACCAAAAAACAGCTTTTCAGGTAGGCCGATGACGGCATCGAGCAGGTTTTCATCGATAAGCTGCTTACGAATTTTACCCTCAGATGATGCGCGGAATAGTACGCCATGGGGAACAACCACACCCATGCGGCCAGTTTGCGGCTTAAGCGTCTCAATCATGTGTGAGATAAACGCATAGTCGCCTTTGGTCTTTGGTGGGATACCACGGCGGAAGCGACCAAAGTGATCGTTACTTGCATCTTCAAAGCCCCATTTATCTAACGAAAAAGGTGGGTTCGCCGTCACTACATCAAAGTGCAACAAGCCGCCGTCTTTGTCTTGTAGTTTAGGGTTACGGATAGTATCGCCCCATTCAATGCGGTGGTTGTCTTCACCGTGCAGGAACATGTTCATCTTTGCGAGTGACCAAGTAGAACCAATCGCTTCTTGGCCGAACAGCGCATATTGCTTTGAGCCTGCAAAGTTCTTTTGCACTTGCTTACCACACTTCATCAGTAGAGAGCCTGAGCCTGCACATGGGTCACAGATGCTATCGCCTGGCTGTGGCTCTAGGATAATTGAAAGAAGATCAGAGACCTCTGGCGGAGTATAGAATTCGCCAGCCGATTTACCGCTGCCAGCAGCGAAGTGTTTGATGAGGTACTCGTAGGCGTTACCAATCACATCCAGTGAGCCCACGCGGCTTGGGCGTAGGTTTAGCGTGTCTTTGCCAAAGTCTTCCAGTAGGTGACGTAGGATATCGTTCTTCTGCTTTTCATCACCGAGTTTGTCAGTGTTAAAGCTGATATCTTGGAATACGTTCTTTAGCTTAGTGCCGTTAGCTTCTTCGATCGCGTGTAATGCTGTATCTATGCGCGTGCCGTTGCCAGCCTCAAAACGCACTTCGTACAAGTCCCAAAAGGTAGCTCCTGCTGGAATTTTGAAGGACTGCTTTGACATCATGGCAGCGATCATCTGCTCATTGCCATCAAACTGCTTGGAAAGCTCATCAAACTTATCCTGGTGTACATCAGAAATGTACTTTAAGAACAGCATAGTCAGGATGAAGTCTTTGTAGATCGATGGATCTACTGTACCTCGGAAGGTGTCACAGGCAGCCCATACGGCTTTGTTGATCTCATCTTGATTGATTGGTGTATGTACCATGGTTTCCCAGCCTTAATTACTTCGATTTTAATTGGTTAGAATTCTGGATTAAGTCAGTAGCAATAGCATTAAGCTGCTGCTGACGGTTGTTTATAAGCTTATGAAGCAGAGCATTTTCTTTGATGCTGGCTTCATAGAGTTTGGCAATCGTGTTTTGTGTCTCGATATTTGGTAGCGCAATAGGTGTAGAGGCTAACACAGGTTTGCGAATGCTGATCTGTAAACTACCCTCAGAGCCACGTTTTAGGTAACTCTGTGAAGGAGGTTGGTTTAGTTGCCATGTTAAAAACTGTGTGTTTACCGCCCCCTTATGTTCTGGCTTCAAACGCAACAGAAACAGGCTAGGGGAGCAGACGGTACTCTCTAGTTCAGCCCCCACATAGCACGCTAGTTGCCTTGCGCCTTTGGCACTGAATAGCACATCGCCTTGTTGTAGCCAGTCAGGGCGTTTTTTTCCTGTGAGATCGGTAACGATAAGGTTATCGGTTACCAGCTCTCCAAGATCTGAAATGTCCTTGGCTTGTACCGCTCGCACACCACCCGAAGGGATATCTCGGATAGCCCCTCTAAAAGGATATCCTGCCTGAATCGTGACAAGCTCGGATAAAGCGACAGATTCTGAGGTACGTTTTCCCTCGATCATGACAATACATTCTTTCGATATTGAGTAATCAGTTCATTTTGACAGGTTAAACAAATCTTTCAATGAGATTATTACAGTATTCACATGATGCAAAAATAAGTTTGACATTGCTCATATATGCAACTAAATTATTTATTGCAGTATATAAATGGTGCAGTTGATTACTAGTGTTCCCATATAGTGCTCCCGTTGTTTTTGAAAGCTAGTCTGAGATGAGGTTGTGCAATGCCGAATGTATTGAAAGCGAAAATATCGGGGTGTGCTGAGCAGTCCCTTTCTCAGTTATTAACGCATGTGAGTGCGGTAATAAAGCGAGGTGTTCCTGGTCGTCATTGGGTGACGGCAGAGGTAACCAGTGTAAATCGAAATCGTTCTGGTAATGTGTATTTGCAGTTATCAGATAACAACGGCAGTGGGAGAGAATCTCAAGCGCGTGCTGTTATTTACTCAGATTGCACGTCTATTCTTGAGAAGTTTGAACAAAGCACTCGAATGAGGTTTGCTGAAGGCTTGAGCATTCTTTGTTTAGTGAAAGTTGATTTTCATACCAAATTTGGTTTTAGCTTGACCATCGTTGACATTAACCCAAGCTACACGATTGGGGCATTTGAGTTAAAGTTACAGCAGATCCGCAACTGGCTGACCGATAAAAGAGAAGCAGATTTAAATCAACGCTTGAGAACTCCTACGGAGTTTACAAGGGTTGCCGTGATTGCACCGCAAAATGCGGCTGGGTTGAGTGACTTTCGCAGTGTAGCGCACTTGCTTGAACAGCGCGACTTGTGTCAATTCGACTATTTCTACGCATCCTTTCAAGGAGAGGCGAGAGTAAGAACCATTGAGATGGCGTTTACTGAACTAGTTCAAAATGAACATGCGTATGATGCAGTATGCGTGATTCGAGGTGGTGGTGATAAAGCTGGCCTTAACGAACTCAGTGAACCGAAACTAGCTAGGTTGGTTTGCCGTTGTCCATATCCTGTTTTCACGGGTATCGGGCACAGCACAGACTCTGTCATTCTTGATGAATTTGCGAACCAATCCTTTGCGACGCCGACTAAAGTCATTGAGCACATCAAACTCACCATAATTCAAAACGTACAGTCTGTTAGCGCGAATTACTCTAAGTTGCATAACTCAGCGCAATCGCTATGTAACCATCAACGACAGTCTATTGAGCAGCAAAGTGAACGTATAGACAAAGGTAAAAATAACGCTTTAACCTGTTGGCGTAATCACGTTGAAGAGTTCGGTCATCGTTTGTTCGAGCGAGCCCAAAACCGAGTGAGAGAAAATAGTGACTTGGTTAATCGACAGTTTCAACACCTGAGTGCCAATGCAAACCAGAAACTAAGTTCTTCACGTATGAGGCTTAATCGCCTCCAAGAGCAAGTGTCTCATCAATCAAAAAGCGCGTTGAGGGGGGCCAAATCTGCCGTCCTTGCGGAGCAGCAGATTATGAAACAATCGAGTGCCGCTGTACTGATGCTGGCGAAGCAAAATGTTTTATCGGATTACAGGGACTTAAAGCAGTTAGCAGAACATCGGGTTCACAACCATAAACGAGACACTCGTCAACTTTGGCTCAACCTGAGCCAGTCTTCCAAAACCGCGATACATATTGCCAGTAATCAGACGGTTGCAGCCTCAAACTCATTGGTTATGTATGCGCGGATGCATGTACAAAGCCAACAACATGAGATCCAACAAGATACAAATGTTCTCTTTGTGAATGCCAAGAGGGCTTTGTCTACTCACCAAGATTTAGTCCGAAATGACAAGCGATTAATCGAGGCTTATGACCCTCAGAGAGTTTTAGAACGTGGCTACGCACTGATGTGTGATGATGAAGGCCACGTAATTAAAAGCACTCAACAACTTGTAAATAATCAACAGTATACAGTCCAATTGCATGATGGCAGTGCGACGGTAACCAACCACTATTTCCAGAAGGATGCGAAGAATGAACCAACAAACTAGCAGTTACATGGATAATTACTCAAAGCTTAAATCAGCAGCAGAGGAGCTTTCTCAGCAAAACGTTCCAGATGTTGATCGCATCATTCCATTGGTAAAACAGGGAACAGAAGCCTATCAGAACTGCATGAGCCGTATTAAAGAGGTAGAAAAAATGCTGCAAGAGATCGAGCAGCAGGCGAGCTCTAGCCAGTAAAATGTAAACATACAGAGGTAAAGGCTACTAATGTCTTTACCTCTAATCAAAAGTGGGGAGTGCCACTGGGCTCTGATTGACGCAATCCTCGAATTGTTTTTAAAGGCCTCCAGTATCTAATCCGCAAAGCACAGTCTTACAAGACCATTCTGAATATCACTTCAACTGTAGACTGAGAAGCTGTGACTACACAATCACAATTGATCTATATCAATTAAATGTAATTTAATTTTATCGCATCCACTCGAACCAACTTTCACAAACATTGACTCAACTTGGTCTTAACTATCTGAATAATAGTGATTTTTGCTGATCTTTTACTATTATAAATAATAATCTGTAATTCAATTATTATTTATAATATTTTCAATAAAATCAATGACTTGAGGTGTATATTTCTTTGGGGTTACTATTCCTGTCGAAGGCAAAAACAATAATAAAAAGAAAACTATCACTTCAATATAAAGGCTTTTTGCAATGACAAAAAAATCAAACACAGAGATCCGTAACGTAAAGGAAGAACTCGAGAAAGCGCAATCAAGAGCACGAGCCAGAACGTTATCACTGAATAATTTTTACGAGAAGGTCAGCACGCTTCAACAGAGTTTGGATGACGTACTGTACAAGCATGATCAGCGAGGTATTGAGGCTAGTATTACAGTCTATACCAAGGTCGCTAGTGCCTATAACGGTGTGCCACAGGCCACATTCGTCGATTTAGTTCGAAACACTAAAGGCTGGAAATTGGTGGGCGTTCGTCGTGATACGGGGATTCCAGCAGATATCCAGATCCACAATCTAGA
>NZ_JAWPOJ010000377.1:0-1115 GCF_033344235.1 Vibrio sp. Vb1554
ATGGGCGTTCCGGGTTATGGCACGCTGGGTAACCTGACTCCAGGTGCATTAGAGGGCTCAAACGTCGACCTAACCAGTGAGCTTGTGGCACTGATGACAGCACAACGTAACTACCAAGCGAACGCAAAAACGATTTCGACCAGCGACAAGCTCACTCAAGCCTTGTTCAACGCGGTGTAATAGGAGTTCTGCATGGATAGCTTGTTATTTACAGCAACCTCCGGTGCAAGCCGAGTTCTTAAAGCGCAACACGTTCGTTCGAATAACTTGTCGAACGCGGATACCGCAGGTTTTCGTGCGGATATGGAACGTGTTCGTAGCGTGGAGTTACAAGGCCCGGGCTTTGATGGCCGAACCATGGTGGTCACAAACTCTGCATCAACGCGTTTTGATTCTGGCGACGTTGTGAAAACAGGTCGTGCGCTCGACGTTGCCGTCATGGGTGAAGGTTACCTTGCGGTAGAAACGCCAGCGGGTAATGAGGCTTACACGCGTGCCGGTAACATTCAAATCGATACCTTTGGCGCAATGTCTATCAACGGATTCCCGGTTGTGGGTGAAAACGGTCCGTTGGTGGTGCCTGATTATCAAAAAATCGAAATCAGTGAGCGTGGTCTTGTCTCGGTTATTCCACCGGGCGGCGGTGCAGAAATCGCAGTCGGCACATTGAAACTGGTGAAGCCAGAAATCAATCAGCTGCAAAAAGAGAGCGACAGCTTGCTTCACAGTGTTGATGGTGTGCCATTCGCAGCGGATGAAACCGTGCAATTGGCACCAGAACACATCGAAGGCAGTAACGTATCGGCGATCGATGAGCTGATCGGCGTGATGTCGCTAACGCGTAACTTCGAGATGCAAGTACGCATGATGAAAACTGCAGAAACGTTGGCGCAAGCCGGTAACAAATTAATGGCGGCGAGATAAGTCTCGCCCCAAAAGGAGATAACCAATGCATTCGGCATTATGGGTAAGTAAGACAGGTATGGCAGCGCAGGACACGAAGATGACTGCCATTTCCAACAACTTAGCAAACGTAAACACCGTCGGCTTTAAGCGCGACCGCGTTGTATTTGAAGACTTGTTCTACAGCATTCAGCGTCAACCTGGTGCACAGG
>NZ_JAWPOJ010000378.1:0-1114 GCF_033344235.1 Vibrio sp. Vb1554
ACATTTTCTCGTCGGCGTCGTCGTACTAATCAGAGCGTGTTATTCCCGTCGGCGACGTCAGTAAAATCATGCGGGTAATCAGGTGGTGTGATTTTGCTGGTGGATATGGGCGTGATTCGGGGCAGGGTTTCTATGTTGATTGCGCGGTGATGTTGCGTCAGACCTTCGCTCATAATCGATTGGTCCCCAGTTCAAGTCTGGGAGGGGCCACCAAATTTCGAAAGGCGTAGCAGGTTAGTACCTACTACGCCTTTTTTGTATCTGATGGTTTTAAGTGTTGCTATGGGTACACCGTTGGCACCTGAGCTCATCTTCTTATCCCCCTTGTAAACTCTTTTGCTTCAACCCTTTCAACTATCTTAACCATCTGCTCGATAAAATTCGTGCTCTACAGCCCTTGTGACCTTCAAATGATCCCTCAATGTTTTAGTCGTTGACCGTTTATATATTCCTGATAGGATAGCCGTATGGACGTCTAAATATAAAATGGAGTTACGATGACAAATTTAGGTCACATCAAAAAGTTATCTTGGGTTCTCGCTGCTGCGCTCAGCTTAAGTGCCTGCGGAGAAAAAGATAATTCAGTAATCAAAGTCGGAGCTACGGTTGGGCCACATGCACAAGTAGTTGAAGCAGTAGCGAAAGAAGCGGCAAAACAAGGGCTAAATGTTGAAGTCATCGAGTTCTCTGATTACGTGACACCTAACGCCGCGCTGAGTGACGGTAGCATCGATATTAACAGCTACCAACACCAACCTTTTTTGGATAACTTCAACAGCAGTCATAACTCTCAGCTCGTTTCAATTGGCCAATCTATCTTGATGCGCATGGGGATTTATTCCAATAAATACCATTCGTTAGAAGAGTTACCAAACCGTGCCAGAATTGCCATTCCAAACGACCCAACTAATGGAGGCCGAGGGCTGTTACTACTCGCTGATGCGGGCTTGATTGAGCTTAAACCAGGTGTTGGCCATAAAGCCGCGTTAACCGATATTAAGAGCAATCAAAAAGAACTGGAGTTCGTTGAGGTAGATGCGGCGCAGCTGCCAAGAACGTTGGATGACGTTGATGCCGCAGCTATTACAATGAATTACGTGATGTCTTCAGGCTT
>NZ_JAWPOJ010000379.1:0-1113 GCF_033344235.1 Vibrio sp. Vb1554
TTGAATTTAATATTGCCCAAGACGGCAGTGACTTGCTACTCGAAATCACAGCTCCTGGTGCAGATGTGGTCGGCTTTGAACACGCACCAGAAAATGCAGAGCAAGAGAAAACTCTGCAACACGCGGTCGCAACGCTAGAAGATAGCAACGCACTGTTTGCGATTAACCCACAAGCACAATGCGAAATTGAAGAAGTTCATGTTGAACACTCGCTTGGGGGGCAACATGAAGAACATGAGCACCATGATCATGAAGGCCATGACCATGATGAACACGCCCATCACGATCACGACAAACATGAGCACGACGGTCATGAAGGTCACGACCATTCAGAGCACAGCGACCACGGTGAATTTACCGTGCAATATCGCTTTCATTGTGCCCAAGTCGGCGAACTTAGCCGTATTCAAACTGATTGGTTTAACCAATTCCCAAGTACTGAATCGGTAAATGTAAACCTATTCACAGATACGACTCAATCAGCCACTAGCTTAACCAAAAGCAACACTCAAATCGCAATCAAATAACCCAAATAGCGTGTAAGTACCCACTTACACGCTGTGTTTTTTTAATTCGCTTTGGTGATTTACTATGACTGATTCAGCATCAAACGTGGTTGAGCTCAAACAGGCTCAGTTTGTCTGGCCCGGTTCAGAGACCGCGGTGATCAATATTCCTGATTTGCAGATAGCGACGGGTGAGCATGTCTTTATCAAAGGGCCAAGTGGCTGTGGAAAATCCACACTTTTAGCTTTGCTCACCGGAATCAATACGTTAAGTTCAGGCTCGTTATCAGTACTCAATACGAACTTAGCGACGCTGAGCTCAAGCCGCAGAGATAGATTCCGCGCCGACCACATTGGTTATATCTTCCAGCAATTCAACTTGCTGCCGTATTTGAATGTCATCGACAACGTATTACTTCCTTGCCAGTTCAGTAAAGTGAGACGAGATCGCGTGACACCAAACGCCTCCAAAGCCGAGCTTTTATCACAAGCGACAACCTTGTTGGAGCGGCTTCATTTACCGACAAATTTACACTCTCGCCCAGTGTCAGAGCTGAGTATTGGACAACAACAGCGAGTGGCGGCAGCTCGTGCGCTAATAGGGCAT
>NZ_JAWPOJ010000380.1:0-1112 GCF_033344235.1 Vibrio sp. Vb1554
CTCATCATCCTTTTGCTCGTAACCCTTCGGTCAGTTTAGCTCAATTAGAGCAGGCGAAATGGGTGTTGCGTGAGCATGGCTCAGGTACTCGTAAAACCTTTGATAGCTCCATTCATCATTTGATTGAAGATTTAGATGTATGGCGTGAGTATGAACACGTTCCTGTGTTGCGCAGCTTGGTGGCTAACGGACAATACTTAACTTGTTTGCCATATTTGGATGTTGAACGTTACATTGAGGCTGGACGTTTAGTCGCGCTAAACGTACCAGATCTGAAAATGGAGCGCACATTGTCCTTTATTTGGCGTGCGGATATGGCCGAAAACCCGTTGGTCGATTGCATCAAGCGTGAAGGTTTGCGCATGATGAAGGGCAAACCATCCGTCTTATAGGTACTATCAATTTTAATGGGCTCTGCATCGCAGGGCCTTTTTTATCTCTTTTATGCGTCCATCTCTGTTTTTGTTATTTTCTAAATCTGTTGATTTATCGGTTGCGTCAAATAATTTGTGTAAAACATGAAACGAAAGGTGATATTGTTGTGATCATTATCACCGATAAACTGGCGCGATGTGCCTAGTATTGGTTCTTGATTTCAATGTATGAAGGCAGTTATCAAACCAAAAGGGTGCGATAGTCGCCGAGCAGGTACGAATACCATGACAACACTTTTAGCTATCTCTATTACTACTGGGATTCTGTCCGGCGTTTGGGGTTGGATTGCCATTTCTCTTGGCCTTTTATCTTGGGCAGGCTTTTTAGGCTGTACAAGCTACTTCGCTGCTCCAACGAGTGGATTAAAAGGTTTAGCGACAAGCTTAATTACTAACTTGACCGGTGTATTCTGGGCAATGGTAATTATTTATGGCTCCACTTACGCAGGTTTAGAGATCTTGGGTTATGTGATCACAGCTGTTGTAGCGTTTTTCATGTGTATTCAAGCGAAACAGGCTTGGCTCGCGTACATTCCAGGCACTTTTATTGGTTCCTGCGCAACATTTGCCGCTGATGGAAACTGGCAACTTGTCATTCCATCTTTGCTGCTAGGTGGTGTGTTTGGTTATCTAATGAAAGCGACTGGACTTTGGTTGCATACGAAATCAAGCACTACT
>NZ_JAWPOJ010000381.1:0-1112 GCF_033344235.1 Vibrio sp. Vb1554
TTTTGTTGGATTTATTTAAACCAACCGTCATATTGACGGTGAACAAGCGCATTTTGTTTTTTGGAGTTCAGATATTCTATCTTCAACCCAAAGTCCAATTAAGGCGCAGCATGGAACGCGCACTTAAATAAAACCTCCGAGAAACGCATGGAACAGCTAAAAAAAGACATCTCTCTTATCTCCGGTATCGCCCAGTTGTCCACAACCTTGATGGGAACAGGCTTGTTTATGATTCCCGCTATCGCGGCAGGAATCGCTGGCCATTTTTCTTTGTGGGCTTGGGTCCTTTTATTCATCGCGATTTGTCCAATCGCGCTGACTTTTGCCCAACTTGGTAAGCGCTACCCGAATGCTGGCGGCACGGCATTTTTTGTGCGTCAAGCTTTTAACTCGAGATTGGAAAGCAGCGTCGCTTGGCTATTTGTCAGTGTAATTCCCGTTGGCGTGCCTGCCGCGATTGCTCTTGCAGCAGGTTTTCTTCAACAACTGCTTCCTACTCCAATCAACAACCACTTATTTGCGCAAGTATTGACGGTTTTTCTGCTCATCTTGGTCAACCTATTGGGCACCAAATCATCAGGGCGCTTGCAAACCGTCATCGCATTGAGTGTTTTTGCTTTGGTTGGGGCATTTTTGTTTAAAGGCGAAATCAATAGCGCAGATCTTTCAATGCCGACTCTCACAACAGAATCCATTTGGCCGATCACCGCAGCACTTGGCGTGATGTTCTGGTGCTTTGTTGGCATCGAAGCCTTTGCTCACATGGGGGAAGAGTTCAAGAATCCGCAACGAGACTTCCCGATCGCAATTATCGTCGGCTGTTTTGTTGCTGGTGCAACTTACTGGGCTTGTTCTGTTGTCATCTTAAAGTTTGGTGCTTATGGCAACGCACAATTCGATAATGCTTCCATCCCTTGGTTAAGCGCCCATTTATTGGGAGATAGCGCAAAGTGGCTCATCAGTATCATTGGATTTTCTGCGTGCTTTGCCAGCGTTAACTTATATACCCAAAGCCTATCAAGAATGGTTTGGGCTCAAGCGCGCGAACATCGTCCAAAGAGTCCACGGGCTAAAATTTCGCGTAGTGGCGTACCTTCATATGCAACGGTTTT
>NZ_JAWPOJ010000382.1:0-1112 GCF_033344235.1 Vibrio sp. Vb1554
TGATGTCGTTTAATGGTTTAAGTACTGTGCGTAGCAGCAGGAACACCATGCCAAGCGCCGCTAAGATCACAACGATGATACCCATTTCTAAAATCGATTCTGCTCGTGCAGTCGCCGCAGAAATGTCTGACTTCAACTCACCTTGCTTATCTTCGATAGCACTTTTCACGACATTGAGCTGGGCGCGAACATCAACAAATTGTTCCTCAAACGTGTTCTTGTGCTCGTTGTAGTAGCTTAGCCATTGAGATTGAGGCTTGCTCAACATCACTTCGTAACTTTGTAGCCACTTTTGACCTAAAGTCACCAGTTTTTGCACATCAGCACCGTGTGATGCAGGCATCACTCCCGCACGTGATAGCTCAATCACTTTTTCCATACGCGGCAACGCTTTGTAAGCATTGTCTTTGTACTCGTGAATGTGATGATCAATATCTGCTTGTGTTTCTGCTAAGGCAATGCCTTGAACAGCAGAAGTCGCTTGGTAAAGATCGCGGTACGCATCTTCAATAGTGAACAGGTTTGGTACGATCTGTTCATTTAAGGTGTCGCTTAATTCAGATTGCTTGCTCGTTGTCATAACATTTAATACTGAGCTCACGGTGAACAATCCAATTATCAAAGATAGAGGAATCACTATCTTTTGTTTGATTGTAAAGTTTTGGAACATGAATAGATTCCCTTAATATATATGTACAATTCGTTCACTATCATATCAAACAAATAGACTATTCAACTGAGTAACTAGATCAACTTTATCTAATATTTTTTGTCTTTTTGATAACGGTTCTGTTTTCAACAATTAATTGATTTATAGGAAATTTTCTTTAATCGAGGCAAATCACAAGAATGATGAAAAATAAATGATTCACGACGTAAAAAATGTAACAAAATAGTACTTAAGTTGATTTTAACGTAGCCTGATTTTATTCATATTTTCCTTAGAATCACACCAAACAGTGAATGACGTTAGGCAGATGATCTATTTATGTTTAAAGCTTACAGCAACAAATAAATTGAGATAGATGGATATAAATAGGCTTTTCGAGAAGAATAAAGGAAAGGAAGGAGAAAAATACGAATTGATAAAACGAAAAAGCCCCAGCATTTCT
>NZ_JAWPOJ010000383.1:0-1110 GCF_033344235.1 Vibrio sp. Vb1554
GCCTTGTGAGTTTATCGGCCACACCTTAGCGGATGCTATTCCTTTGCAATCTGAGCAAGCGCCTGCGCGCGATCTGCTAGGACTTGAACAAGACAAAAAATGGTTAGCAGTTTTACCGGGTAGCCGTGGTAGTGAGCTCAAGATGCTCTCTCAACCATTCATTGAGACGTGCAAGCTTCTGCACCAAAAGTGCCCCGGTTTGGGCTTTGTAGTGGCGCTAGTTAATCAAAAACGTCGAGAGCAATTTGAGCAAGCGTGGAAAGAGCATGCGCCCGAGCTTGATTTCAAATTGGTGGATGATACGGCTCGCAATGTTATTACAGCCTCTGATGCGGTAATGCTAGCATCTGGAACGGTAGCGTTAGAGTGCATGTTGCTTAAACGTCCTATGGTTGTTGGCTATCGCGTCAATGCCTTTACCGCCTTTCTGGCCAAGCGCCTATTGAAAACTAAGTACGTGTCACTACCCAATATTCTCGCAGATGACGAACTGGTTAAAGAGTATCTTCAAGACGATTGCACACCAGACAACTTGTTCAATGAAGTTTCTCGTTTGCTAGAGAGTGATAATAAGCCAATGCTTGATAAGTTCACCGAAATGCATCATTGGATTCGTAAAGACGCGGATCAACAAGCTGCGAATGCAGTATTGAAATTGATTGAAAAATAGAGAAGTACCATGGTCGCGAAAGCAAAAACGACAAAAGCAAAAGTAGAGCTCCCTCCGTTTGAATACCCTCAAGGTTACCAATTGATCGCCGGAGTCGATGAAGTTGGACGCGGCCCTTTGGTTGGAGATGTCGTCACCGCTGCAGTTATCCTCGATCCCAATAACCCAATCGAAGGCTTGAATGACTCTAAGAAGCTGAGCGAGAAAAAGCGTCTGGCACTGCTTCCTGAAATCAAAGAAAAAGCGCTAGCGTGGGCGGTAGGCCGTTGCTCTCCCGAAGAGATTGATGAACTGAATATTCTGCAAGCTACCATGGTTGCTATGCAACGTGCGATTGCGGGACTGAAGGTACAGCCAGATTTAGTGCTGATCGATGGTAATCGTTGCCCTGAGCTACCGATGGATTCTCAAGCTGTGGTGAAAGGCGATTTAAGAGTGGT
>NZ_JAWPOJ010000384.1:0-1109 GCF_033344235.1 Vibrio sp. Vb1554
GTCCCAACCTTCGAATATAACTGGTTAACCTACGAGTACACTAAAGTCTCTGGTTCTAAACTAAAAGAAGGCAAGAACGAGATTAAAGTGGCATTCCGTTACGACGAGAACGGCCAAGGTGGTAAAGGTAACGCAGCTGGCAGAGGTAAAGGCGGTAACGTTTATCTCTACGTGAACGATAAGCTTGTTGAGAAGAAACTTATCCCTAACACAAACAGCCGCTTGTTCTCGCTCGACGATGGCGTGGGTATTGGTGAAGATGAAGGTGGCGCGGTGAGTAAAGACTACCAAGCACCATTCGAGTTCAATCAAAAAATTGAACAAGTCACAACCTCTATCGTTCAATAGCGATAAATCTCCTGAGTCATTATGTTAATAGTGGCTCAGGAGTCACTTCGCACTCCCGTTGATTTCCCCAACAATTCATTACTCGAGTTCAAGATGTCCAAAGCCATTGACCTAAACTTAATCAATACATTTATTGTGGTGACCGAGTGCCTTTCTTATACGAAAGCGGCGGATAAATTAGGTGTAACTCAGCCAGCGATAAGTGCTTCCATTAAACGACTAGAGCGCACAACAAACACAAAGTTATTTACGAAACGAGGGCGAAATATTGAGCTAACCAGCACGGCCCAGAAATGGCTGCCTCAACTACAACAAGCGCTGAGTGTAATCGATAGCGTGATCACCCAACCTGCTCCCTACAATGTTTACTGTTCAAATATCTATCCGGCTCAGCAATCCAAGCTTGAAAATGTCTTTTTTCATGAGTCAACATTAAGTGAAAACCATTTATTCTCTCTGCTTTACAGTAATGAAGCGGATTTACTACTGGGGGATATTGAAAGCAGAGAAGCGTCAATTATAGTGGAAGATGTTTGTCGAGAGCCTTGTGTTGTTATATGTCGAAACGGTCACCCAAGGATTGGCGATCACATCTCCACCGAGATGTTAAGCGACGAAAAACATTGCGTACTTGCTAGTAAATGGAGTTTTGATACTGAGTTTGAAAAACATTTGGGCTTGATCGTCAAATCAAACAATATCGATTCTGTCGCATCTAACTATTTGGGTATTCTCACCCACGTCGCTCAAAACGACTGCAT
>NZ_JAWPOJ010000385.1:0-1109 GCF_033344235.1 Vibrio sp. Vb1554
TACGGAAAAGATGAAGTGCAGATAGACATTCAAGACAAGACTGAAACACTGAACATTACCGTCGATAACACCAGTGCAAAAGATCCGGCTGAAGCGATAGCAGCGATTTTCAGTACCTCTTATAGTGTGTCTACTGCTCGTGATCGTCACTCTGGCGGCACAGGATTAGGGTTAACCATCACCGAAAGTGCGATTCGTCAGCACAGCGGTACGATAGTCGCGAGCCGCAGCCCACTGGGAGGTTTGCGCGTCTCCATCACGCTGCCTTTAGTTAAAGTAGGCAAATAACCCTACAAGACTTCAGTTGATAATGATTTTTATTAACATTAGAGTAAATCCTCCGATTAAGGAGGATTTACTATGTCGCATACATTTCCCGCTCTGCCTTACCCATACGATGCGTTAGAGCCATACATCGACGCAAAAACCATGGAAGTGCATTACAGCAAACACCACAAAACTTACTTCGATAAATTCGTCACCGCCGTGCAAGGCAGTGATCTTGAAACACAATCGCTAGACGAAATCTTCGCAGCCGTTTCGCAACATAGCCCAGCCATTCGCAATAATGGCGGCGGCTACTACAACCACATCCTTTACTGGAATTGCATGTCGCCAGAAGGCGGCGGTGAACCACAAGGCGCACTTGCGCAAGCCATCAACGACAAGTTTGGTCACTTCGAAAAGTTCAAAGACGAATTCGCTCAAGCAGCCGTTAATACGTTTGGATCTGGCTTTGCATGGTTAGTTGTGAAAGATGGCGACATCCACATCACCTCCACCAGCAATCAGGATAACCCGTTAATGGACGTGGCCGATGTACGCGGCGAGCCTATCCTTGCATTAGATGTGTGGGAGCACGCATACTACATCAGTTATCAGAACCGTCGACCAGAATACATCGACGCTTGGTGGAATGTGGTGAACTGGCGCGCCGTCGAAGAGAACTACACTCGCGCGCTCGTGTAACCGCTAACGATGAAGGGGTAAGATTGGTAAGCGCCAAGTCCTCTTTTGTACCCAAGTCGCTGCACTTGGGTATATACTGCCCCTCTCTTTGACCAACTCTATTTCAATACCATGTTTGATATCGCTTTATACGAACCAGA
>NZ_JAWPOJ010000386.1:0-1108 GCF_033344235.1 Vibrio sp. Vb1554
GTCACCGCTCCAAGCAATGTCGATTTACCCGCACCGTTAGACCCGATTACGGTTAGAAATTGGTGCTCTGGTACTTCTAACGATACCCCTTTCAACGCGCGATTTTCCAAAATCGTACCAGGGTTGAACGTCACTTGGATGTTGTTGAGTTCAATCATAACGCCTCCCCAGAACCATTTTTAGATGCCGCTTGTTTCGCAGTCGTTACGCGTTGTTTGGCTTTCATACTTTGCTTGAGCTTAGGCGCAATGAGCGCTACCGCAACCAACACTGCGGTCACGAGGTTGAGATCCGATGCCTGAAGGCCAAACATGCCAGAACTCAACGCAAAAGCGACGGCTAGTCGATACAACACCGAGCCCAAAATAACGGCGCAAACGGCAACCCAAATTTTGCGACCTGGAATGAGCGTTTGACCCAAAATAACCGCAGCCAAGCCGACCACGATGGTACCAACGCCTGATGTTACGTCAGCAAAGCTGTTGGTTTGCGCAAATAGCGCACCAGCGAAGCCAACAAATCCATTCGACAGCGCCAAACAAAAATAGGTGTAGAACCCTGTGCTTGCGCCTTGCGCAGACACCATTCGGCCATTCACACCCGTCGCTCGAAGGCCCAAGCCGAAGTCGCTATTTAGCAATCGCACCACCAAAAAGGCAGAGATGAGAACCAGTACGCCTACGACCAACGGACGAATAAACATCGCATCGCCCATCGATTCAAAAGGAGTGAGAATGGTGTCTTCACCCAAAAGAGCCATATTGGGTTTGCCCATGATGCGAATGTTGATAGAAAACGCGGCAATCATAGTGAGGATGGACGCTAAGAGATGCAAAATTCCACAGCGTACAGCGAGAAATGCGGTGACCCAGCCTGTCATGCCACCAGCAATAATCGCCATACCGGTTGCAATCCAAGGGTTGATGCCTGCAACGATAGCTGTCGCAGCAACCGCGGCTCCCATAGGGAAACTACCATCAACACTTAAGTCAGGAAAATCAAGAACACGAAACGTAAGATAGACGCCCAAAGCAACCAAGCCATAAATCAAGCCGATCTCAAGCGCGCCAAAAAAAGCAAATGCAGACATAACTGCTCCTTTCTGCAT
>NZ_JAWPOJ010000038.1:0-39600 GCF_033344235.1 Vibrio sp. Vb1554
ATGCTTAAAGTGAATTATCAGGTGCCAGCATTCCTAGCGTAAACCACAGTCAATAGCTCGCGGGTGAAGAGTTACGAAAATACTCTGTGGCGTATCTGTGTTCGATGTCGTACTTTGAACACGGTATGGTGGTGACCGCATCCAGTGGGATCTGAAAGATAACCTCAGAGGAGACCACTGAGTCGTTATCAATAACTGTTCCCCTGACTGATATGGATTTGCCATTATTTTTTGGGAGTCGAAGCTGATACCAGACCTTAATGTTTTCTGAGTTGATTTTCTTTTTGTTCATGTCGGAAATGATTTTATTAGCTTCAATTACACTGAGCATAAGTTGTCCTTTTTATTATTTTTATTTTAGGATTTATTAAATGGTAAGTTCTTATTTCATTCTTTTCAATAAAAAGTTTTTTGACTTATTTTAATTGTTTGGTATTAAAGAGGTGTTTATTTTTATTTTTGAGATTATATGTAGCTAATTAATTGTGGTTATTCTTTGGTGGTGTTGGTTTTCTTATAATAAGGAAATTAATTTAGTCAACTTACTCGGTTTAATGAATATTGGGGTAAGTTGACTAAAAATAGTGGACTAGAATGTTCTTTCTAAGGTCAATTTAAGCTCTTGCTCCTCGCGCATCTCTTGGTAGCGCTGGATATGTCCACTTGCGCCAGCATCATGTATTGCATCTAAAATCTGAGGGATGGTGTGGACGGTGTTTAGGCCGTTATTGCGTTTCAGATGGAAGTCAGACTGCTTTTGGTAGTCGCCAAGGTGGCTTTCAACATTAATTTCTGGTGAGCCAAAGCCCAACATGCGCAGTAATGTTTCAATGAATTCAATTAACAGCTCTGCGAGACGTTGATTGACCAATGCAGAGTATTCATCACGAGTCATTTTTGGAGAATTGAACCAAGATTGGCTATAGCTCTCTTTGTGCCATCTTTGATTGATTCTGATCCTGAAGACAAAACCATGAAGCTTGGAATCGTACTCTCTTGAGCCTTTTTCATTGTAGAGCTGTAAGTAGGCACGGAGATTTGAGTATTTCACTACTCGGCTTATTTTGGTGAAGTCTTTATCTCTGAAGCGAAGCACCACATTGCAGTAGCGGTCACCGTTACTAAGAAGATGACAATGCTCATTGTCAATCGTCTGGATTGGGTCTTTGACAATAGCATAAGCACGTTTAGACTCACGCATGTTTAGCTGTTTGAAGCTTTTATTATCACTCTCGCTTATTGTGAATCGACCGTTACTCAATAGCTTATTTAGGGAATATGCATTGCTATGGCCCATTTTGGAGGAGGGGAAGTACGGAGCTGGCCTGTTAGTCCTGCTTCTAGCCTTGTTGGGTTTACTTAAACGGTAAGACATGCCGCAAGGGAGCTTATCAGCATGAGATTTGTAGCTGAACCTAACTTGCACACCAACAGCTTCTAGTTGCTCGACGAAAACTGGAAGAGTCGGCGTGACATCTAGTAGTCTGTTTTGCTCAAGTACAAAGTCTAATTTGCGTCGTATTTGAGCTTTATCGCCCCCTTTAGATTTTTTGTTTGGTGTGATGTGAATGGGCTTTAGTTTAGAGTTCTCAACTCTGTCGTTAAACTTATCGCTTGGGTTCGCGACGCTGCCGAGCCCAAATTCATTTTCAATTTTACGCATAACTTTCGTGGCTTGAGGGTGGTTTTGCCATTCATTGACGACTTTTTTCGTTTTTACGTCTACGGTGCCGCAGTTGATGTGGATGTGGCTATGGTCGGTATCATGGTGAATAAACACAACATATTTTGTGTGTTGGAGTCCCATCCTTCGCATATACTTCTTCACGAGTTTGCGCCATTGTTTATCGCTAAGCCGCTCGCCTTTCTGAAGAGATATCATTCGGTGGCTGGTGGGTTTCTGCATGCCAGTCTTGCTTTGATAATTTGCTATCTCACGACCGATGTCAGACCAATTCATCTCGTGAACCTTGAGGTGGGGCGTTTTTAAGATAGGGAGTGGTGATGAGATATTGTGCGCCATCAGAAATTCAGTTTTTTCACTAATGATGTCGTCTTCTTCATGGGGCTTGAACTTGCCTGAAGCGTATTCGACACGGACACATTGCTGTAGAACTTTGGTTGTGCCCGCGGAGTAGTTGGTAGTTGCAGCAGACTGGTCTTCAATAGATTGTTTTTTGCTTGGCGTTTTAGTTTCGAATATCTTGTGAATAGCCATAAGTACACCTTCTTATAATTGTTATGTGGTGATGCAGATTCGATAGGTTCGACCCGACGGGGTCGGAAGGGAGCGACATAGTCGCCCCTTGGTTACATGTAAGTTGCTTCTTGGCGTAGCTCTTTAAAGTCAGCGAGTTTTTGAAGCTGCTCTTGGGTCAAGTGCCTATTAGCAAGCATCAAAGCGAAATCTGAGTTGTATTCTGCTAACTCCTGTTGCTCTCGCTTTGCAAGCTTTTGTTGAATCAGAGATAGGTATTCGATGATGAGGCTTACTGTCTCTTTATCTAGTACATTTTCCTGTAAGGCATGCATCAGTTGAACGCTTGAGAACTGAATATCTTCATATATTGATTCGAGAAAATCTTCATCAAGCTCAGGTCTTTCTATAGAACTGACTTGCAGATCTGGTGTCAGGTTCAGGGTGATATCGCGCATGTAAGTGGCTAGGTGTTTGTACCCTAGCCTTGTCCTGCGGTACTCGAGTTCAGCTCTTTCCTGGGGAGTAATATTGATTTTGACCTGTTCACTGCATTTTGATTCTGCTGATTTCCGTGGTCTGCCTCGGTTTGGTTTATTGATACGCTGTTCAATAAGTTTTAGGACTTCAAGTTGCTCTTCAGAATCCCTCAGATGACGGTAGTCACCCTGCATTTCAATTACGAGCTGACGTTGTTCGATGAGCTTTGCAATGCTCATTTGGTCTAGCTTTTCTCTGATGCTCAATTCAAAATTAATCATACTGATTACCTTTATTATTTTTATTAGTGGTAAAGAGAAACGGAGCGACAAGCGCAGAACCGTAAGGTTCGAGCACCGCAGCGTTAGCGAGGAAGCTCCGCAGGACAAGCTGCTAATTAATTTCGAGGAACGAGAAATAATTAGTACTGGCTTGTTTCCGTGTTTTTTAATGTAGTGGAAACATTGTGATTGTTCTTATGCCCGCACTCATGGAGTGCATTCCCATTATTCATGGGCATAAATTAAAATAGTGTTCCTATGTTTTATTTTAATCCACTGTATGCGATTTATTCAACTGACATGAAATTTAATATTGAGTATAGTTTGAGTTATTTGGAAAATAATTTATTTTTCTCATATGAAATAAATTATGTATTGATAACTTAATAAATGATAAAGCACTTACAGTGGGGGTGTATTAAAGTGGGCTACTTTCCGCATAATATAAAATTATAGTTAGTCAACTTATTACCTTTTAAAAGGTATCGTGTGGTGATTTATGGTCTTGGGTTGATTAAGTTAATAATTAACGATTCGAAGCAAAATAATTGAGTAGGAGAAGAAATACCATTATGCTTAAGGCTGAAAATATTGGCCGACTTCTTCGAACTTGTCGAGTTGAGGTCGCGTGCTAAGTGGAAGGCGTATGGCAGGTAAAGTAAAACAGCGCAAAGCTCGAAAGGTGTTTACCACAGAAGGTGCAGATGAATTTGTGAAGGCGGTAAATTCGTCAGCTAGAGTTACAAAAGCTGTTCTAAAACAGCCTAGCTGTAACTCAGATATTTCCACAAAGAGTTTTCATGAACAAAGGTAGCCTTATCGATGCTAATACCTTTTGGTCTAAAAGAAGGGAAGTACTTTGATGTCAGCGAAGTAAAAAGAGGTAGGGCGTGTGCTTGTGTTTGCCCTAGTTGTAAACAGAACTTAGTTGCAAAAAAAGGGCCCAGTCCTGAGAAGATGATTCATCATTTTGCTCACGATAAAAAGTCGAAAGAGCAACAGGGTGAGACGATAGAGTGCAAATATTCATTCTGTGTCGTTGCAAGGTTAGTAATCAAGCAGTGTTTGCGAGAACTAAGCCAACTTGAGATCCAACTTCCTGAATGGAAACTGTTACTTACTAAGCAGGATAAGTACGGGAGGGAAGTTTCAGTGTCTGGACTAGTAACTCGGTCACACGTATTGAACATTGATGATTTTGAGGTTGAGCCAACCCCACCACTTTCAGAATTAGACGTGCTGTGTTGTGTAAATGGTTATGCCTTTGGGATTCATTTTAGCTATCAAGGTCGTTCAATGATTGACAGTAATAGATATGAAGGTATCTCGGTTGTCGATATTAATCTTGAACCATTGCAATTATTGTACGCAACGTATGAACATGAAAATCACGAGTCTTTTAAATCACTTGTGATGGATTATGTATTAAATTCGGGACAAAGAAATTGGGTGGCTCATGCTCGCTATATGGCGATACATAGAGCGCTTAGTCAGAAGCTAAATGAAATGCTCGAAGAGTCAGACCGAAATCCACCAGTAAAGACTCTACGCAAATCGGCTGTTGAGACTGTTAAGCATAAACCTTACAAGAAGCTAAGAAAAGCTAGAGCAGCCGTACCTAATGTTCAGGCCTCTACTAGGGAAGAGGGGCAACCATGTGTTAGATGTGGTCAGCAAAAGGCTGGTTATATTGATAATTTAATATGTGCACCTTGCTTACAGAAATACTATAGCGAAGGAATTTTTCACACTGGGGCTATTAAAAAAGTAGTTTTAAGTACCTATTTTTAGATTGTGTTAACTAGTCACATATGGCTTTGAAGGGCTATCTATGGTGAGACTTGGTCAGCTTACCATTCACGCGCGATAGCCCTTAGTACCGAGTACAATATTGTAACCTTATGCCGAAGTCTATACCGCCAAATTACAAATAACGATTCCGAAGGTGATTTTGGAAGTGTAGAGGGTTTAGAGTTTCCCCTGTCGCCTGAGTGACTAGCTCGTCAGTTGTTAATAAGCTGCCTTTGCTCCAGATGTTATCGCTCAACCAAGCAAAGATAGGTGAAAGGTCACCTGCCTGAATCGCACCATCCACGTCTACTGTTTTCTTCATAGAAGCCATAAATTGTGCTGCGTACATAGCACCTAATGTATAACTAGGAAAGTACCCAAAGCTCCCATCACACCAATGAATGTCTTGCATGCAACCGTCACGATAATTGTGTTTTCCTGTAGTTAACATTCGACACTGGCTGTCTGTCCAATGGATATCTTGCATACAGCCATTTTTGAAGTTTCCTTCGGTTGATAGCCCCAAGTACGCTTTCATCTTTTCGTTCCAGAGTTCTGGTACATCTGTATGTTTGATGACGCCGTTCATGAGATCTCGCTCAATTTCATATCGAAGAATAACGTGAGCAGGATATGTAAGTTCGTCAGCATCTACGCGAATAAAGCCTTTTTCTACGCGAGTGTAAATTTTGGCTAAATTGTCTTTTTCGAATTCACTACCAGAAAAATGGTTAGAAGCCAGTCGAGCGAGGTGATCGATAAACGCGCTGCTTCGTCCTATTTGCATTTCAAAGAAGAGTGATTGTGATTCATGAATACCCATAGAGCGAGCTTCTCCCGCGGGTGTTCCTGATAAATCTTTTGGTAGCCCTTGCTCGTATCGAGCATGGCCAGTTTCGTGGACAATCCCCATCAATGATTGGACAAACTCGTTTTCATTATAACGTGTCGTAATACGTACATCTGTCGGTACACCGCCACAAAATGGGTGGGTACTCTCATCAAGTCGACCGTGTTCAAAATCGAATTGAAGTAGCTTCATGACTTCCAAACCGAGCGCTTTTTGCTTTTCCGCAGGGTAGTGTGCAGTTGGCAATAAGATGTTGTCTGATTGTTGTTTTTCAAGCGCTTCATCGATCAAAGTAGGAAGCCAGGTTTTCACGTCAGCAAAAAGAATGTCTAACGACGCAGACGTTGTGCCAGGTTCATAAACATCGAGCATGGCATCATAAGGAGTCGTGCCATTTGCTTCGGCTCTAATTTGCGCTTCTTCCTGCGATAGCTTTACTACTTCAGCCCAGTTCTTTTCAAAACCAGCCCAGTCATTTTCTCCACGTTGTGTACGCCATGCATGTTCACATTTGGAGCCAGCAAGAGATTGAGCTTGAACTAATGATTCTGGTAGTAAGTTAGCTTGCTGCCACCCACGCTTCATTTCTCTTAGGATAGATTTTTCTTTTGTAGACAGCGTGTCTTCTTCTGCCTGAGCGAAAAGCTCTCCCAAGTGCGGTTGAGTCATTAAAGAATGGATATGTACATCAAGCTCTGCCGTGGCATTCGAGCGTGCTTCAGCGCCACCAGGTGGCATGACCGCTGCTTGATCCCAATCTATGATGGCAGATAGATGCTCAAAATTTGCCACTTTTTTGGAATGTTCAACGAGTTTTGTAAATGCGTTCATGTGACTACTCTTATTCTTTTGTTCTTTCCCTAAACACCCGATAACGGGTCCTTCATATGGTGTTGCACTAAGCAACCTGCGTTAATTTACTAATAATTAACAATTAACTCCAACCCATTGTCCATAAACTCACCCAGTTGTATAGCCCTCTTAAAAAAGAAGCTTGCGAATCTTGTGGATTGGCGGTATTGATGAAGGATTGACAATTAATTATCACGATAATATGGATATTTTGAATTTCGAGGCATTTATTATTGCCATTACGATTTTAACGTTAACGCCAGGTTTAGATACTGCACTTGTTATCCGTAACACTAGCCGCTCGGGCCTAAAAGATGGATGTACAACCAGTCTAGGGATTTGCTTTGGCTTATTCGTACATGCTTTTTTTTCTGCGGTTGGTATCTCGGCGATTCTTGCGCAATCAGCAGAGTTGTTCCAAATCGTAAAAATGATTGGCGCAGCTTATCTTATCTGGCTTGGTTTGAGCAGTTTAAAAGCGCTAATGTCGTCGAAAGATGGATTGACCGTGACCGAGCAGATTCACGAAGTGTTTAATGGTAAGCGCTCTTTTAGAGAGGGCTTTCTTTCTAACGTCTTGAACCCGAAAACGGCGGTCTTCTATTTGGCTTTCTTACCACAGTTTGTGAATCCAGAAGGTTCACCCTTGCTTCAATCAATGATGATGGCATCTGTACACTTTGCTATTGCGATGGTTTGGCAGTGTGGTTTAGCTGGCGCGCTTAACTCGGCTAAAAATCTACTAAAGAATGCAAGCTTTATGAAGTGGATGGAAGGCGCGACGGGCGCAGTATTAGTCGCACTTGGTGTGAAGTTATTAATTGAAAAACCCGTTTAATGCGTAATATTTATCGATTGTTGATACTACTCGCTGTATTTATTGTGGGGATAGGTGCCGCTGTTGCTTGGCATACGTGGCCACAAGTACAGTTTGCGCAACGCGGCATGATCTGGTCTTGGCACTGGGGCTACTTCGAGCCTTTTGCTAATGGAATACAACAAACGCGAACTCAAGACACTAAACAGTTATTGCTCAGGCGTGTGTATTTGCATGACGCTATTGTCGTTTTTGTTTCGACAACTATGGACAATAAATTTGAGGTCGACGTTGTAAAAGAGCAAACCTGTGAACCTAAAACGACGACTTGGGCTTCGGTCTCTGTCAATCATCAACGTGTCAGGCATGTACCTATGGTGTGCGATGCGTTTGTGCAAGGCTACTTTTATCGCTACATCGGGAAACATCTGGAATCGATTGAGGTTGGTGTCGGCGACTCGTTTGTAACAGAAGCATTTTTAGACTGGCCGCTATCAGAGTTGAAAGCGGATCAATTCAAGCAAAAAAATGCGAAGTTTTTTGAAGAACGTGGAGAAAACGTTGAGCATCAATGGTTGAGAGATTAACCATTTAACCGAAGATAAATAAAGCCCGCTAAATAATAGCGGGCTTTATGTTTTTACCATTTCTAATGTGCTTTGCTCTCCGTTACTGGTAGTTTGTGACCGAACAGCTGTCATTTCACTAAGCTTTCACTGCTTCAACTTCACCTGATTGCGATGTTGAGCTAAAGAACAGTTTGGTTTCTGCCAGTACGACGTGACGCAGTGCGATCAAACCAATCAGGTTAGGAATTGCCATCAGACCGTTTACGATATCAGCCAGTAGCCAAATCATATCGAGGTGAAGGAATGCACCAGATGCCACCAAGCCAACGAAAATCAGTTTGTATGGAAGCACAGCTTTAGTTCCGAACAGGAACACAACGCAACGCTCACCGTAGTAGTTCCAACCAAGAATGGTGGTAAAAGCGAAGAACATCAAACCGATTGAGACGAGCATAGGGCCAAATGTATCTGCATTTAAACCCACCGCAAAAGCATGAGTCGTCATCGCGGCGCCTGCTAGGTCACTTTGCCATGCACCGGTCAGGATTAGAGCAAGGCCTGTCATGGTACAAATAATGATGGTATCGAAAAAGGTACCCGTCATTGAAATTAGGCCTTGTTTAACACAAGAGTCTGTCTTCGCTGCTGCTGCTGCCATAGGCGCGCTACCCAAACCTGATTCATTTGAGAACACACCGCGAGCGATACCTGATTGGATTGCCAACATGATGCTTGCACCTAGAAAACCACCAGTCGCTGCTGTTGATGTAAAGGCTGAAACCAGCACTAATTCAACGGCATTGAACAATTGGTCTGCATTCATGATGATCACGCTTAAACACGCCAACACATAAAATACAGCCATGGTAGGAACCACTTTTCCTGCAACGTTAGCAATGGATTTGATGCCACCCAAAGTTACGAAAGCAACCAAAAGAGTTAGTACAAAGGCAGATAGCTCACGGTTAACACCAAGAGATATCTCACTTGCATCCAGAATCGCGTTTACTTGTGGAAACGTACCGATACCAAAACAAGCAACACCTAAAGCAAACACTGCAAACATGATCGCGAGAGCTTTTGAGCCAACACCGTATTGCAAGTAATACATTGGGCCACCAATCATTTGGCCTTTATCATCGACTCTTCGGTACTTAACCGCCAACAAACATTCGGCGTATTTAGTCGCCATTCCGAAAAGGGCAGCGAGCCACATCCAGAATAGAGCGCCTGGTCCACCGAGTTTGATTGCTGTGGCAACACCAACAATGTTACCAGTACCAATTGTTGCTGAGAGTGCAGTACAAAGAGCTGCAAAGCTAGAAATGTCACCTTGAGTATTAGATGACTTATCTTTACTGAATACCATCGCTAGCGCTGTTGGGAGGTGTTTAAACTGGATCAAGCCAAGGCTAAAAGTGAAGTAAACACCTGTACCCACTAGCAAAATAAGCAGCGGTGGACCCCAGACAAAATTATCGATGGTTTGTAGTAAAGATTGTAGGTTGTTCATGATTTCCCCTTAATAAAACAACTAATAAGGAGAAGAGGGAAAGGACGAGATCAACGATCTCTAAAAGAACTAAGCTATTGGCTGTAGGCGGGAAGGCCAAGCAAAATAGTTAGGTTGTAACTTTCCACTCCTCTGTCCTTTTGCCTGAGAGTTTCACCTTGCGTGAGTGCAAGACTTGCTCCTTCGGCGACCGATTTAACGGTTCTCTCCAGAGGTTCCTCCAACTACAGTCCCCGCTACCTAGGTAGCACCTGAAATAGTTAATTCTTCGGCGAGTTATGCTAATCAAATGTTAAAATTTGATTAATAACCACTCTCCTGCAGTCTTCATCGGAACAATTACTCAATTAAATGAGTAAAGGTTAGTTAATGATGCTGGTCATCATTAACGTGTGAACTCTATCATGTTTTTGGTCCATTTCAACACCCTATGTCAATTTATTTTCAATGAAATAACCTTATCTATTTTCATGAAGGTATGTTTGCCAATCTTTTTGTGCGAGTCACGGCATAAATAAAATTTATTGGGTTAGGGAATGGAACCCAAAAACACTTCAGAACGATAAATGTGTTTCGATCGTTACGACATAAGTTATTCAATTAAGGACACAAAATTGATTAAAATCGGAGCACTTATTTTAAAATCTACGCTAAGTTGACCTTATGGTACGTATAAATGGGTTACAATGAATCTTTGTGAAACAGTCTACGGACCTAGGCAGTTTTTCATGAGTGGACAAGGAGGCGGTATGACCAGATTATTAGCCATTGCGGTGTTGATTGCAGTAGCATTTGTGCTGTTTCGTTATCGAACCAATGAAAAAGTCCAAAAAGCGACCGTTATAACATTAATTGGCGCATTTCTGATTTATACAGCATCAATTATGTTTGCGGAATTGATCCGCTAGCAAAGTAAAAGAGTCCTTGGAGTAGTATACGGTGAGTTCTCAGAACAAAATGGAAGAGCAAGACGACGTAGTTGTCATTGAAGAGCGTGACAAACGTACGCATATCTATATCGCAATCGCTGCGGTGTTAGGCTTGGCATTTGGTGGCCTTGTTGGATCGGTTGTCACTGCGAACAAGTGGGAATCGACTTACCACGTATTAGAAGAAAAGTATCAAGCACTAACGCAAGATAAAACCCAGTTGGAATCTCAAGTAAAAGTGCGTGAAGAGGCGCTTGACCAAGAAATACAAAACCAAGTTAGTGAGTTACTTGCCGCGAAAGACGAAGCGCACCAGAAAGCACTTAAGAAGTTGCAAAAGCAATTGACTGAGGTCGAGAAGGTCAACTTGTCACTAGAGTCTCAATTGAAGCAGCAGGCAGATAAGATCAACACGACGAAGTCAGAAAATGAGAAGTTGAGTCGTCAAGCGGATATGCAAGCGACTATGTTTGAGCGGTCCCGCGAAGTATTCCAGAAAGAGCTGAAAATTTCGCAAGAATTAGAGTCTCTCGAGAAAGAACGGTCGAAATTATTACCTAAGATTGAGAAACTCAAGAAAGAGTGTGACGTATTTTTAGAAGGCAAATCTTGGGACGTGAAGTCGGACGCGTGTGATAAACATGATGAAGCTAATTCACGACTAAGTCAGGTCGATCAAATGATTGAAGTCTATAAAATGGACCTCAAACAAATCAAAGCAATAACGGAAGATATCGGCCTTTAAGTCTTTTGTATCCGGTTTTGAAAAGCAAAAGGAGCTCTTTAAGAGCTCCTTTTTCGTTGTTAGCTATGACTTTTAGCCTGTCGCGTATATTAGATTCGTGAGGCGTCATAGCCTGAGGCGAGCAGGAGCTCTCGTTCGTGTTTAATCAGCTGAGCTCGATCTTCAATTAGTTCATTGAGTGCTTGAGATGGCTTACCTGCTAATGCTTTGAACGAAGCAAAAGATTCCGCGGTGTCGATTTTATCAATCATCTGACTGATGACATTACGAGCCTCACACGGGTTACTCGTCGTTGTAAAGTATTCTACTTGCTTTGCTGCCGATTTCATCTCAGTTAATAGCTCAAGCGGGCTACTTTCTTTGGCTACTGCCATGTAGTTATCCAGCACGCGCTTTGCATAAAGCAGTTCTTTGAGGGGGATATCTCTTCCGCTCTCGATTAGGGATTCGCTAAGGATCATACTTGAGCTCATGGGCATTCCTTCTTATTACTACGCCGCTTTTGATGTTTCCTTGAGTCTAATTTATTGAAGTCACATTGGGAATGGGTAAAAAGCATTTTTAACGCATTTTTATTCATTTATGAAAACACGAATGCGATGCTTATCTGGATCGATAGCCATAAAATTTAACCCATACACTGATGTCGCTGGTGGTTGAACAAACTCAACACCTAGGTCTTTCCAGCGCTTGTAAATGCGCTCTAGCATATGACTATTGGGCACCGATAAAGACAACTCGGTGCCACCACCTCTAATTCCGCTGTAGGGTGAAAGATTATCTCTTTGCTTGAGTGTCAACGTTAAGCCTTCGGTCAGTGGAATAGCGGCGAAGGTTGGAGACAACTGCGTGACTTTGCGTTCGAACAGTTTCGAATAAAAAACTTGGCTTATGTGGATGTCCTCAACGTAGAGAACGAATGAATTGATAGTCAGCATGGTTTGTTCCTTAATCAATTAGAAATAGTAGGGGCAATCTAACGGAAAGGAACGACAGGAGTTGTCAGTAGAACATTCTCGAAGGTAAGTGACAGAATAAGAAAAAGGAGCCGTTTAGCTCCTTTTTATCAGCGGAATCATTGGTATTAATGAGTGTGTTTGGAAGAATACCAGTTGTTTTGATACGCTTTAGATGCAAATAATGCGTTTGCTTTTGCACGCTCGATAATAGATTCGTCCACCTCTAGCGGCTTCATGGTTTGGTCTTTAAAGTCGTACGCCAGGGTCGATATCTTTTCACCAGGGGAAAGCACAACGAGATTGTCGCGCGTTAAATAACCAAAGTTTTTGTCGTATTGCATCATTGCGCGTTCATCTTCGCGAGCCAGTGGCTTCGTTAAATCACGACCAATCATCGGTGTTTTAGCATCTACCCCAATCAGAGATAACAGTGTAGGCGGCATGTCTATGTTGTTTGCTATGCGGTCATCTTTACGTGGTTGAATGCCTTTACCAAGGATCAATGCTGGAATGTGAAAGTGCTTAACTGGAACAAGGTTAGCGCCAGAAACACGTGCATCATGATCTGCAATTACAATGAAAATGGTATCATCCCAATAAGATGACTTTTTCGCCTTTTCAAAGAAAGTGCCCAAAGCGTAATCGGAATATTTAACGGCGTTGTTACGCGTCATATATTCTGAATCGTATGGCTCAATTTTGCCTTTTGGATACTCATAAGGGCTATGATTACTTGACGTAAAAACTAAGCTAAAAAAAGGTTTGTCGCTTTTTGAAAGGCGTTCAAACTCTTCGTTTGCTTTGTTATATAGATCTTCATCACTAACACCCCAAGAGCCAACAAAGCTTGGGTTGTTATAATCGTCTTCTTCTACTATTTGATCAAAACCGTTACCAAAGAAGAAAGTTTTCATGTTGTCAAAGTTGGCTTCACCGCCGTAAATAAATTGCGTGTGATAGCCTTGAGCTTTCAGTAAGTCCGCGATAGTAAAGAAACCCGTTTGGCTTTTACTCAGCTTCACTACAGCGCGAGAGGGAGATGGAGGAAAGCCCGTGGTTACGGCTTCAATTCCACGAACAGAACGAGTACCAGTGGCGTACATTTGTGTGAACTGCCAACCTTCCTTCATGAGTTCATCAAGGTTTGGTGTTAGAGGCAAACCGCCCAAAGCACCGACAAATTGGGCGCCTAAGCTTTCTTGTAGCAAAATCACTAAGTTTTTATGTTTACCCTGGTAAGTCGCGGGGTTACTGTTCATGGTTGGGAGTAATGAAGGGGTGAAGTCGGACTTTGTTGATGAAGTGCGAACTAATTCCAACATCTTTTGAGTGTCCATTTTTCCGTAGAACTGCTCAGCACTCTTTTCTGACTTCATGCTATTAACCGCAAACAACAATGAGTAAGATGAGTTCAGTGCTAAGTCGTTAAGCAGTGGATCGTTAGAAAAGGCGACCATAGCAGGATTTAGCGGGCGGTGACCTAAAGATGAGCGAGCACCTGCAACCCCAAAAAGAACAACGAAAAGTGCCAATAGTGGTCGCCATTTCCAGTTGACCTGCTGCGCCTTATCGGTCAGTTTCTTACTCCACTTCCAACCTAAAGTGATGGTTAAAACTGTACCTAACGCACCAATAAACAGTTCTAATTTGTAGCCAGTCCAGAGCATACTCAAGACTTCTTTTGGGTAGATTAAGTATTCCACAAACAGGCGGTTTGGACGTAGGTCGTATTCCTGAATGAATGGCGCTGTTGCGAGCTCCATGTATACAAGCACCCAAAGCCCTAAAACCATCCATATGCGTAATATTCGCTTCCAACACTCTCCCATCTTACCGGTTAATGGCATGAAGGTTGAAAACAGTGCTGGAAGAATAAATAACCAGCAAAGCGTTGCAATATCTACGCGCAAACCTTGACCTAGGATGTAAATTAAGTCGTTTAGAGAGTCAATACGGTCAATCTGCCAAAAAGCTAGCAAAACTCTTGAGATAGACAGAAATAGAAGCGAAAACAAAGAAAAGGCAGCAATTGGCTGCAAAGGCCCCCACACAGAGCTCCTTGATAAGTTTTTCATATTTATTCGAATAGTTTAATTGTTATGTTGTGTTGTTTTTAGCAAAGCAAGCGTGAAATAAACGTGAATTATAATGTGGGTTTATGGTCGAGTAGTGTAAGTGTTGGTATGTCTATGTAAGGGGGAGGGGCGTTTGTGTAAAAAAAGAGCCAGTTGATAACACCAACTGGCTCTAGAGGTTGATAAAGGCATGATTACATTGCGGCTTTCTTCGCTTCTTCGACCCATGCGTCGAACTTTTTCTGGTTCGCTTTGATCCAGCCATTTACATGAGACTCGATGTCCGCTGAGCTGTTCTTACCTTGGCTCATCATCATATTCTGAGCACTAACATCATTGATATTTAGTTTGATGATTTCAAACAGCTTTGCAGCAGCAGGGTTGTTTTCTGTAAACTCTTTATTAGCAACGATGCGCATAGAGTTCATCTCGAAGCCGTAGTTCTTACCGTTCTCTAGTGTCGTATCAATGTCCTTACGCTCACCAGGAAGTGAAGAGAATGGCACTTCTAACCACACAACATCTTTCCCTGGAACTAAAACGCCACTTACCCAGTACGGTGTCCAAGTGTAGTAAAGAATCGGATCGCCTTTTTTGTAACGTGAGATTGTATCAGCGATAATCGCCGCGTAGTTACCTTGGTTGTGTGTTACTGTGTCACGAAGTTTGAAAGCATCCAACTGATGTTCAACAACCATTTCACAACCCCAACCTGGGTTGCAGCCAGTTAAGTCCGCTTTGCCATCGCCGTTTGCATCGAATAGCTTCGCCAATTTTGGATCTTTTAACTGACCAATGTTCGTGATGTTATATTTTTCCGCGGTTTTCTTATCGATCAAATAACCTTGCGCAGCACCACTTACGTATTGGCCTTTACGGAAGAACTTATCATCACCGCCAGACATCGTGTACTTATCGGCGTGAAGAGGGAACCAACCAACCGCTAAGAAAGTAGCATCACCTTTAGCAATAGAGGTGTAGCCTACGTTGTAGTCCACTTCTTTGGTCGGTTTAACATCGTAACCAAGCTCTTCAAGTGCGCGGTTTACGATCAACGTTTGAAATGTTTCTTCTGCAACGGTTGATTGAACAGGCTGAACAGTGACACCTTCACCCGGTAGTTCACTTGCCACACCATAAGTTGAAAATGCGATAGTACTTAGAGCTCCAACAGAGAGCGCTTTCTTCCATGAATTATTCATTGATGTTTCTCCTAAGTTTTAGATCGTCTTGGTTCGTCTTTGTTTTCAGTTTTAATAGGTATGAAACAGGACCTGTGTGATACCAGCGAAGTTTAGTGTTGCCCGCATTAACCCCTAACACCTGGGTGATACGGTCTAACAAAATCGCAAGAATAACGATGCCTAAGCCACCAACGGCAGCAAGACCCATATCAAGTCGGCCAATACCACGAAGTACCATTTGGCCTAAGCCGCCAACAGCAATCATTGAAGCAATCACTACCATAGAAAGTGACAGCATTAAGGTTTGGTTTACACCTGCCATGATGGTTGGTAACGCCAACGGTAACTGGATGCGATAAAGCATCTGTTTTTTGTTTGCCCCGAAAGAGTGGCCAGCTTCGATAAGCTCTTCAGGTACTTGCTGAATACCCAAAATAGTCAGGCGCACAACGGGAGGCAGGGCGAAAATGATCGTTACTACTACGCCAGGAACGTTACCAATACCAAACAACATAACAATTGGCACAAGGTAAACGAACGCGGGAGTCGTTTGCATTGCATCTAATATTGGCCTAACAAATTTGGCAGCGGTTTGGCTCCTTGCCAACCATATCCCCATTGGTAGCCCTATAAGCAAACAGAAGAAAACGGCGGTTAACACCAGTGCTAGCGTTGTCATCGCTTGTGACCACGCACCAATTAGGCCGATGAAAACAAGGGATACAAGAGTAGAAAAACCAAGTTTTACATTGGAAAACTGCCACGCTAGCAAAAATAAAATGAGTACCATTATAGGCGCAGGTGTAGACACCAAAGCAGTTTCAAACGACGTTAGAATAAAGTCGATTGGAACTCGTATTGCTTGGAAAACAGGTCGACCATGTTCCACCAGCCAGTTCAAACCGGATTCTACCCAGCTATCGAGGGGTAAAACCGCATCTTGGAATGGGTTCATAATATCGAATGGCGCTTGCTCTACAGTTTCTGAGTTGAGCCAATCATTACTTGGCGCGGCCTCTGTACCTTGCGACCAAGGATCATCTTGCGCAGGAGCAGTATTTGACCAGGGATCATTGTTAGTTTGCTCTGAAGACATCGTGTTAATCCTTATCTAGTGTTTGTAGAAGACGTGATTTAGTCACGACACCAAAGTAAGTTCCTTTCTCATCTACGACAGGCACGGCATAAGGAACACCAGCAACCAGACCCAAAATGTCATTAATTGACTGATCAGGCTGAAGAGTAACTTCATCCGGTAATTGAGCACTGGCTAACGAACGGTTTTCTTTATGAGCCAAACGTAGTGAATCAAGAGATACGATGCCGGAATATCGGCTAGATTTATCGACGACAATGCCGTAATCACGGTCGTGATCCATCAGAATCTGCATCGCAGAGCCTGGGCCGTCATTTTCCGATTTCTTAAAAACAGCCGCTGGCTTCTTGCGCGCGATATCTTTTGCTGTCAAGACACTTGCGATGTTTACGCCGCGGAAAAACGCTTCGACATAATCATTTGCTGGACTGTGTAATATTTCATCAGGTGTACCAACCTGAACAACTTCACCGTTTTGCATGATGGCGATGCGGTCGCCAATGCGCATTGCTTCATCCAAATCATGAGAAATGAAGACAATTGTGCGTTTGTCATCGTTCTGTAGACGAATAAGCTCATCTTGCATCTCAGAACGGATCAATGGGTCTAAAGCGGAAAACGCCTCGTCCATTAATAGGATGTCAGGATCACAGGCTAACGCTCTCGCTAAACCAACGCGCTGTTTCATACCACCGGATAATTCGTCAGGGAAAGATTCTGCATAAGGGTCTAAACCCACTCTTTCTAAGGCGGAAAGGGCACTTTTCTGACGCTCATTAACATCGATGCCGGCAAGTTCTAAACCAAAGGCGGCATTTTCAATCACCGTCATGTGTGGCATGAGTGCGAAACTTTGAAACACCATTGAGATATTATTACGACGAACTTCTCGAAGTTCATTCTCGGAGATGTGGGCGATATCTCTTCCTTTGAGATAAACACTACCTTTAGTCGGCTCAATGAGCCGGTTAAGAAGTCGAACAAGGGTGGATTTCCCGGAGCCAGAAAGGCCCATGATTACGAAAATTTCCCCTTCATTTATGGTGAGAGATACATCGTTTACGCCGACTGTTAAACCTGTCTGTTCAAAAATACCGTCTTTATCGACGCCTTTGTCGATAAGCGAGAAGGCTCTCTCTGGGTCTTCTCCAAACACTTTATACAGTCCCTTAACTTCCAGTATGGGATCCATGTTATCTGTCCTTTTCGTGTGTTTATAACTGTTTAACGATTTGTACTCTAATTAATTTTAGTTCAACTTTCAACGAAAGGGGGGTGGTTAACTAGTTCTGCCGTGCATAGAGAATTCGTTGAGCAAGGTATGTTCAATTCTTATTTTTTATATTTAAAACAATTGCTTGTGATGTGTTTTTATCCGCCATAACGTTGCCCTGACGTAGGGTTGAATTTATTTTGAATTTTTTTGTACATTTCAACTCAACTCGCTTGCATAGATATAAGCTGTGATAGCTTAGAACTCTACATATAAAAAGGTTAGAGCTCTAATTTTTGGTTAAGGCTTGGTCCTGTGAAATCGGTTAGGTACTGTTATCCTTAGATTTATTTATTGCTTGATTTCACTCAGGGTGATATTTATCGCTGTAGTTTAGGCAACGTATGGAATAAAAAATGGAAGCCGAACAGTTAGAAGTGCTCAATTTCATTAGCCAGTACCCACCTTTTGATGACCTACCTGAAGAGCAGCTTAGAAAAATTGCTCTCAATGCCGAGGTTGCATACTTTCGGCAAGGAACAAAAATCCTTAACTTCGGAGATACGATCCGCGACTTGTATATGGTGAGAAGTGGGGCGGTAGAGATTTATCGACGTAAAGGTGAACTTTACAACAGGATTGATGCTGGTGGACTGTTTGGTCAGATGGGGTTGTTGATGAACAACCGCGTACGTATGCCAGCCAAAGCGATAGAAGACACTCTCGTTTACTGTATTCCGGAAAACATCTTCAATGAACTTTGTGATGAGTTTGAAAACTTTGCGGACTACATGGAACTGGAAGATAGCGCGCGTTTGCGAAGCGCAATATCTAGCCGCTCCGAAAGCAATGACTTTACCACCGCTAAGGCACGTAAAATCTTAGCAAGAGATCCAGTAACTCTGGAGGCAACGGCTTCAATTCAGGAAGCTGCGATACTAATGGCAGAGGAAAATGTCACCTCTCTGCTCATTATTCGCCCGACAGAGGAGCTCACAGAAGAAGATGATGAACAGCTGCTTGGAATATTGACTGATCGCGATCTTTGCATTCGCGTACTAGCTCAAGGTATTGATACCAATATTCCAGTGAGTGAGGTCATGAGTTATGACGTGGTTTCATTGGATTATAACGCCTATGTGTTTGAGGCCATGTTAACCATGTTGCGTTACAACGTGCATCATTTACCAATTTTAAAAGATAAAAAGCCGATAGGAATTATTGGCATGACGGACATCGTTCGTTACGAATCTCAGAACAGCCTATTGCTAGTGAGCTCTATTTTTCAGCAAACCAGTGTCGAGGATCTCAAGCAGGTTTCTGAACAAGTAAAAGACTGTTTCGTAAGAATGGTCAATGAAGATGCCAACGCGCACATGATTGGTCGAGCCATGTCGGTTATAGGCAGTAGTTTCAAACAACGCCTCGCTGAATTAGCTGAGCAAGAGTTCGGCCCAGCGCCCATTCCTTATTGTTTAGTCGCAATGGGTTCAATGGCGAGGGATGAGCAGCTAATTGTAACGGATCAAGATAACGCGCTTATTCTCGATAACAGTTATGACGTTGAGATTCACGGAGAGTACTTTGAAAAGTTTGCTAAATTTGTTTGTGATGGTTTAGCGGCATGCGGCTATGCTTATTGTACTGGAGACATTATGGCTACCAACCCAGAATGGCGAAAAACTCGTGCAGAATGGGAAGAATGCTTTGGAAACTGGATAGACAATCCAACCCCTGAGAGGTTGTTAAATAGTAATATCTTTTTTGATCTCCTCGGTGTGCATGGGCGAGTGAAATGGGCGGAGCAATTAAGCAGCTTTATTGTGAGACGAGCGAAAAGAAATAACCGCTTTCTTGCTTGTATGGCGTATAACGCAATACGTAGGACGCCTCCACTGGGCTTTTTCAAAGACTTTGTGATGGAGAAAGATGGTCGTCATCGCAACTCGATTAACTTGAAGCGAAGGGGGACGGCTCCGTTGGCCGATTTAATACGGGTGCATTCTCTGGCAATCGGTTCCCGATCGCAAAACTCTTTCGACCGTTTAGATGACATTAATGATGCTGGCATTTTACCGAAAGGTCGAGGTTTGGATTTAAGGGATGCGATGGAGCTAATCTACATGGTTCGAATTCGTCACCAAGCCCTTGATATAGAAAATGGAGAAGAGCCAGACAACAATATTGAGCCGGAGAACATGTCTGAATTTGAACGTCGAAACTTAAAAGCAGCATTTCAAATTCTAAGTAACGCTCAGAACTTCATTAAGTTTCGATATCAGAGAAGTAGCAAATAATGTGGTTCTCAAAAAAAGTAGAAAAAGAACAGCCGTTGTTGGATACATCCCAGACGCCAGAGTGGTCAATGTTGTTCAAACAACTAGCTAAAGAAGCGAAAGACGAGAGGCTCAAACGCTACTATTCGACACCGATGGTTAATGGGGAAACACCAATTGAACAAGTGCCATTTGTCTCGGTAGACTTTGAGACAACAGGATTGAACTCGGAAGAGGATGTCATTCTCACGATCGGACTTGTGCCGTTCACTATTGATCGTGTTCAATGTAATGGTTCTGCTCATTGGGTCGTTAACCCAAACAGAGAGTTAAACCACGAGTCTGTCATTATTCACGGTATCACTGACTCTGAGGTTAAAAACGCTCCGCAGCTGTCTCAGATCTTGGGTGAAATATTGGATGCGTTGTCAGGCAAAGTGGTACTTGTTCACTACAAGAACATTGAAAGGCAGTTCTTTAATAACGCCTTGCTAAATAGCATCGGAGAGGGGATACAGTTTCCTGTTGTTGATACGTTAGATATTGAGTATGCGATACAACGCCGTGAATGCAGAGGTTTTATCAATAAGTTGAAAGGCAAGAAACCCGGTTCTGTACGATTAGGGCACGCTCGTGAAAGATATGGCCTCCCTGCTTATCAACCTCACCATGCCCTGACGGATGCGTTAGCAACTGCGGAGCTGTTTCAAGCACAACTGCAGTATCACTTTAATCGAAACATGCCAATATCTTCGGTTTGGCAATAGGCGTTATTTATGGTGAAAACAATAAAATGCAATGAGAGATAGGGGGGCTTTAAGATTATGATGGCGGATTGAGTAACCGCTTATAAGAACAATGTTTTATGAACATGTGCTTGGTAGTGATGAAGACGTTTCATTACTCGAACTCCGACGAAAGTAATTTAAACTTGGTCACGTATTTTTAAGGAGATTATCCGTGAGCACCGATAATAACGGTGGCATTCAACGCCCCGATGGAAAAGTAAACGCAATAGATACTGACTATCAAATTGGTCAGGATAACGTTGCGCTAAAGGTAGGCCCATTTGGCCTTGATATTCACAACCGTGTTTTTGCAATTTCTGGCTTAGCAATCGTCATGTTTGTTGTGATAACACTATTATTCCGAGAACAGGTAGAGCCGTTTTTTGCAGACCTACGAGCGGGTTTGTTACACAATTTAGACTGGTTTTTTCTCGCTTCAGGTAATATTTTTGTCATTGTCTGTGTCGGATTGATCTTCACACCATTGGGCCGTGTGCGAATCGGTGGTACTGAAGCAACACCGGATTACTCCTATGCCGGATGGTTGGCAATGCTATTTGCTGCAGGTATGGGCATTGGTCTCGTATTCTTCGGTGTATCAGAACCGATGTCCCATTTTAGTTCTGCGATTGGTGGCGTGAGCGTTGAGAATGGTGTGCGTACTGACTGGGCACCGCTAGGTGGTGCAGAGGGCGATGCAACTGCAGCTTCGGCATTAGGGATGGCTGCGACGATTTACCACTGGGCACTTCATCCGTGGTCAATATACGCGCTCTTGGCTCTTGGGCTGGCTATCTTTTCATTTAACAAAGGTTTGCCACTCACCATGCGCTCAATTTTTTACCCTCTGTTTGGTGAGCGTGTATGGGGTTGGACTGGTCATATTATCGATATTCTTGCAGTGGTAGCGACGGTTTTTGGTTTAGCAACATCGCTAGGCTACGGTGCATCTCAAGCTGCAACGGGTTTGAACTTCCTGTTTGATGTCCCAATGACCAATACCACGCAGGTTATATTGATTATTGGTATTACTGCGCTCGCTTTAATCTCTGTTGTGGCTGGACTCGATAAGGGCGTGAAAATCTTATCTGAAATCAATATGGGTCTTGCAGCACTGCTATTGCTATTTGTTATTGTTGTTGGCCCGACGATTGCGATTTTAACTGGTTTCTTCGAGAACATCGTTTCCTATGTAGCTAATATCCCTGCCTTATCTATGCCATTTGGACGAGAGGATGTGAATTACTCTCAAGGTTGGACGGCGTTTTACTGGGCGTGGTGGATTTCTTGGTCACCATTTGTGGGTATGTTCATCGCACGTGTGTCTCGCGGTCGTTCGGTTCGTGAGTTTATTATTTGCGTTATTCTTATCCCATCTTCAGTTTGTGTGTTATGGATGACGGCCTTTGGCGGTAACGCAATTAGCCAATACGTTAATGATGGCTACGAGGCGGTGTTTAACGCAGAACTACCTTTAAAACTTTTTGCCATGTTAGATGTTATGCCATTGGCTGAGATAACATCTTTTGTCGGCATTATCTTAGTCGTGGTGTTCTTCATTACCTCTTCTGACTCAGGATCACTGGTTATTGATACTATTGCTGCGGGCGGTAAGGTCGATGCACCAACGCCACAACGCGTGTTCTGGTGTACGTTTGAAGGTTTGGTTGCGATTGCATTGATGTTGGGTGGTGGTCTAGCTGCTGCTCAAGCAATGGCGGTGACGACTGGTTTACCATTTACTATTGTTTTGCTTGTTGCAACGGTATCTTTGATAAAAGGTTTGATGGATGAACCTCGTCCAAAGGCGGTTTCTAAGAAATCAAAATAACTAGTATCAGCAGTTAAATTATTGATAAAAGCGGTATGCGAAAGCATGCCGCTTTTTTTTGGATTTCTATTTTTCTCTGAGAAATGAACAGCATGGAAAACGGTCTTGTTCTGGTTGTTTTTTGTACTGCGCATTTGGGTGACTATTTAATAAATTAGACCTCAAACTATTTTAACTTTTGGTTAATAGGTTTGTTTTTGTGAGCCGTGTCACAAAAATGCCGATAAAAAGGCGGATTATTTGATTTTTAGTCGCGAGGGATGCCCATAATAAAAAGGAAATTTAATTAGACCTCAAAGGATATGTATTTTCACATGATCACATCAGCACCTTGGGTCCTTTATCCAGAGATTGGAGAAGACTCAAGTAAAAAATGGATTTTTCGTGAGCCTAAAATCTCTGATGGTGACGACATTTACAGCTTGATTGCAGACTGTCCTCCATTGGACATGAACTCATCTTATTGCAATTTCCTACAGTCTACGCATTTCAGCAAAACCAGTATTTTGGTTGAGCAAAAAGGCGAAATCGCAGGTTTCATTTCCGGTTATCAGAAACCAGACGAGCAAGACGTTTTATTTGTCTGGCAAGTTGCAGTCTCACCTCGCTTTAGAGGTCATGGTTTAGCATTCCGCATGTTGAAAGAACTTCTCACCCGAGAGGAATTAGGCGGTGTTAAATCGGTAGAAACTACCATCACGGAAGATAATAAAGCCTCTTGGGCACTGTTCAAAAAGTTAGATGCGATGAACGGCAATTCTGGCCAAGTAAGCACATTTTTGGATGAAGAAGCTCACTTTAAAGGCAAACACGATACAGAATATTTGTATCGCATTCCTCTCAAATAATCCTCAAACAATAGGAATTAAAAACGGTCTCATCATGGATATTTTCAAAAAGCAGGAATCCAACGTACGCTCATATTCAAACAATTTCCCGGTCGTTTTTCGTAAAGCGAAAGGCTGCTGGCTAGAAACAGAACAAGGTGAACGATACTTAGACTTCCTTGCTGGAGCGGGATCTCTAAATTACGGCCATAACAATCCAGTACTAAAACAAGCGTTGCTTGAGTACATTGAAATGGACGGTATTACTCACGGTTTGGATATGCACTCAGAAGCGAAAGCATCGTTTCTGGAAGCGTTGGATACTTACATCCTTAAACCAAGAAACTTGGATTACAAGGTTCAGTTTACGGGCCCAACAGGCACTAATGCTGTTGAGGCGGCATTGAAGCTGGCTAAAAAAGTAAAAGGCCGCGACAGCGTCGTTGCGTTTACTAACGGTTTCCATGGTTGTACTGCTGGTGCACTGGCTGCAACGGGTAACCAGCATCACAGACAAGGTAACGGTTCTAGCCTAAGTAACGTCACTCGTATTCCATTTGAAGGTTACGCTGGCGTAGATGGTCTCGCGCTGTTCGAAACCATGCTAAATGATAACTCTGCAGGTATGGATAAACCAGCCGCTGTACTTCTTGAAACTGTGCAGGGTGAAGGTGGTTTAAATGCTGCTTCAAACGAGTGGTTACAACGTTTGAGCAAAATCTGTAAAGCCAATGACATTCTTGTGATTGTCGATGACATTCAAGCAGGTTGTGGACGTACCGGTACTTTCTTTAGTTTCGAGCCGTCTGGTATCCAACCGGATATCGTGACGCTATCGAAGTCGATCGGTGGTTACGGTTTGCCGATGGCTGTCGTATTACTTAAGCCTGAGCTTGACCAGTGGAAGCCAGGCGAGCATAACGGTACGTTCCGTGGCAATAATCACGCCTTTATTACTGCTGCAAAAGCACTAGAAATTTACTGGGCAAACGATGATTTTGAAACACACATCAAGCAGTGTTCAGACAAGGTAAGTGCAGTGATTGACCGTTGTGTTCGTCGCTTTCCTCAAATGTTTGTGCAGAAAAAAGGCCGCGGCATGATGGTTGGTATTGAATGTATCAATGGTGACATGGCATCTGAAATTGCGAAAAACTGTTTCGAGAATGGAATGGTGATAGAGACAGCGGGTCCAGACGATGAAGTTGTGAAGTTCTTCTGTCCACTAACCATCAGCGAATCAGAGCTAGATCAAGGACTAAGCATCTTTGAAAATGCAGTAGAGACTATCGCTGCGAAACATTTCAAACAAGCATCTTAATAAGGATTTTAATTATGATCGTCAGAACTCTAGATGAATGCCGCAACAGCGAACGACGTGTTGTTTCAGATAACTGGGAAAGTGTCCGCATGTTGTTGAAAGACGACAACATGGGTTTCTCTTTCCACATCACAACGATTTATGAAGATACAGAAACTCATATTCACTATCAAAACCACCTTGAATCGGTGTTTTGTATGAGTGGTGAAGGTGAGATTGAAGTTGTAGGTGGAGAAACGTACCCAATCAAACCAGGTACATTATACATTCTTGATAAACACGATGAGCACTACTTGAGAGCTTATAAGAATAAAGAAATGGTAATGGCGTGTGTGTTTAACCCACCGATTACTGGCGCTGAAGTGCACGATGAAAACGGTGTTTATCCTCTCGTTGACTAAAAGATGATGGTGGGGTGCTTTGCCACCCCACACTTTACTATCTCTTCTTTTTTCTTTTTAAAGTTACCAATCAAAAAAGGCTTATCATGACATTTACCGTAGAAAAAATCGGCGGTACATCAATGACAGCATTTGATGCTGTTCTCGACAATATTATTCTTCGTCCCAAAACACCATACAATCGTATTTTTGTCGTATCTGCATACGGTGGTATGACCGATGCGCTGCTCGAGTGTAAAAAAACCAGTAAACCAGGCGTTTATCAGCTTATCGCGAAACGCGACGACAAATGGGAAGAAGCGTTAGCGTACGTTGAAAGCCGTATGTTGCTGACCAATGAAAATATTTTTGCGGACCCAATGAATCGTATCCGTGCGGATAAATTCATTCGCTCCCGCATTGCTGAAGCGAAAAACTGTATCGCGAATATTTTAGAAACCTGTCAGTACGGTCAATTTTCGTTGCGCCAGTACTTGCCTCAAATTCGAGAGTTTCTCTCGTCTATCGGTGAGGCACATAGTGCTTACAACACAGCACTAAAACTAAAAAATATGGGTATTAACGCTAAGTTCGTTGACCTGTCTGGTTGGGATAATCAAGCGCCAAGAAGCCTTGATGAGTCGATCAGTGACGCGTTTGCTGATATCGATGTATCAAAAGAACTGCCAATCGTGACAGGTTATGCTTACTGTAAAGAGGGCCTAATGCACACTTATGACCGAGGTTATAGTGAGATGACATTTAGCCGAATTGCAGCAATAACAAAAGCGGATTTAGCAGTAATTCACAAAGAGTACCACTTGAGCTCAGCAGACCCACGCGTTGTTGGCCCTGAAAAAGTATTACCAATTGGTAGTACAAACTATGACGTAGCAGACCAACTTGCTAACCTTGGCATGGAAGCGATTCACCCAAATGCCGCTGCGGGTTTACGTGAAAGTGGTATTGAGCTACAGATTAAAAATACATTCGAACCTGAACACGAAGGTACTTTGATCTCTTCAAGCTACCGCCCAGAAGAAGACAAAGTCGAGATCATCGCAGGTAAAGAGAAAGTATTTGCACTGCATTTGTTTGACCAAGCAATGGTAGGAAAAGCCGATAACGTTAGTTACGAATTGATGGAAATCATCTCCGATGCTCGTGTAAGTTTGGTTGGTAAAGAGATGAACGCTAACTCAATTACTTACTATCTAGGTGGCAGTACTGATAGCTTAAACAAAGTATTGTATAAAGCCGAGAAACGTTATCCGAATGCCTCGATTAAAGGTCGTATGGTCGCGCTTATCTCAGCCATCGGTTCTCAAATTGATACCAACAAGACGTTGGCGAAAGGTGTGCTTGCATTGATGAATAATGGCGTTACGCCAGTTGCACTGCACTCATCATTGAGAAATGTAAATGTTCAATTTGTTGTCGGTGATAAGGAATACCAGCACGCGATTTGCGCATTGCATGATGAGTTTTTCCAAAGTAGCAGTTTAGCTAAATCGGTTAATGTGGCTTAGTTTATCCACGGTTAAAATATAAAGGAGAGCAGGTTAGCTCTCCTTTTTTTGTTTTTCAGTTTGTACTCACAATGCCCACTTTGTATAGGCTAAACAGGCGATTTAAGTAAGTTCCTATGTGGCGATACACATAAGCTAGCAGAATGGTCTGCTGGCTTATGTTACTGATTAACTAACGTTAACTTAGTTTACTTAAACTTGCTGATTTCTTGTTCAACTTTGTCTAGTTGTTGCAGCTTCTCTTGCATTTTTAGAGAGTCGTAGTTTAGTGAAGCAGGGTTCATCGCTGTGCCACGTTGCATTGGGTATTCTGGAAGTGTTTTAAAGAACTCTCCCACAACGTCTTGTACAGGTACAAATAGCCACATGTTGTCAGCCATCCAACGCAAGTACATTTGTGATTCGCTTGGGCCTTTTTCGAATGGGTCAGCGCGTAGGTGGATGATTTTAGGCCAGTTCGGAGCAAAACGAACGGCGTTACTTAGGTTCCCTTCAAGCGTTGCAAAGTGAAGTTTCCAGTCATTCCAGCGGACAGCGTTTAATTCACCATTAGACGTAAAGTAAAGCAGCGACTCACGAGGGCCTTTTTCTTCCTTACCTTCAAAGTATGGCATGAAGTTGTAACCATCTAAATGCACACGCCATTCTTTGCCATTTGCTTTGTAGCCTTCTGCCAGTTTTTCTTTTACATCAGGTACGCCAGCAGCTGCCAATAATGTAGGCAACCAGTCTTGGTGTGCCATCATTTCATTGATCTTGGTTCCTGGCTTAATGACGCCTGGCCAACGAACCAGTTGAGGAACACGCATACCGCCTTCCCAAGTTGTACCTTTTTCACCATGGAATGGTGTTGCGCCACCATCTGGCCAAGTCATGGTTTCTGCGCCGTTGTCCGTTGAGTAGATAACGATAGTGTTGTCTGCAACACCTAGCTCATCCAGCTTGTCGAGTAAAACACCTACATGATCATCATGTTCCAGCATACCATCGGCATAAATGCTTACACCTGATTTACCTTGGTATTTTTCCTGCAAGCGAGTCCAAACGTGCATACGAGTGGCGTTATGCCAAATAAAGAAGGGTTTATCCGCCTTAACTGCTTTTTCCATAAATGCCAAAGAGCTCTCTAGGAACTCTTCATCTGCGTGCTCCATACGTTTTCGTGTCATCGGGCCAGTGTCTTCAATCTTACCGTCGGCATAAGACTTAATGACACCACGAGGGCCATAGTTTTTACGAAACTCTGGGTCTTTAGGGTAGTAATAAGTTTCAGGTTCTTCTTCTGCGTTTAGGTGATATAAGTTACCGAAGAATTCGTCAAAGCCGTGTTTTGTCGGTAAGTGCTTATCTTGGTCACCTAAGTGGTTTTTACCAAATTGACCCGTCATGTAACCTTGTTCTTTTAACAGGTCTGCAATGGTTGGCGCCCAATCAGGTATGCCGTGGTCAGAGCCTGGCATACCAATTGTTAACAAACCCGTACGAAATGGCTCTTCACCCGTAATAAAGGCCGCGCGACCAGCAGTACAAGACTGTTGTCCGTAGTGATCTGTGAACAACGCACCTTCATTCGCGATACGGTCGATGTTTGGCGTTTTGTAACTCATCATACCTTGGTTGTATGCGCTGATATTCCAGTAGCCGATATCGTCACCAAAAATTGCCAGAATATTCGGTTTGTCGGCTGCCATAGCAGCACTGGACGCCGCTAACAGTCCTGCGCCTACAGCGATTTTGCTCAATTGATTTGCCATAAAAACTCCAGATTGTTGAGAGTAAAGATAAGCACAAGTGAGCCTTATGCTTAGTTGCTGCATAAGTTAATGATGTATATAGAAAAATCCTCTTATACTCGATATAACCATAAGTTATTGCTAGGTTGTAACCATTTGTTAATTAAGAAGAAATAGGATTGTTCTGTTAGTTTGTAGAGATTCGTAAAGTAGATTTAGATCACTGAAGAGCCTTATTTTTATTGCGTAGTAGAAGAGGGGGATGGAAATGAAAAACAATAGGATGCTCGCTTGTTTTACGGTCCTAAAGCAATACTAAAGTCGTTATGTATTGCTTGTAATTATTTGTATAACCAGTGATTTAGTGTCTATATTGATTTAGGTTGTACATTATAAATATAAGGATATCTATGAGTCAGTGGGCAGGCCGGTTTCGCATTTTATTGCTGGTCAACGTTGTTGTCAGTTTTATGGCTTTTTCTCAAGAGTTATTAACAGAGAAACCAAATATTCCTTCAGGCTTAAATCCAGAATATGCTGGCACACAAGCTTGTATAGATTGCCACCAAAACGAAGTGGAGGCCTGGAAAGGGTCACATCACGATATGGCCATGAAGCATGCAAGTACAACCTCTGTGCGTGGTAATTTTGATAACCATGTTGTAACACACAAAGGAATGCCTAATCGTTTTTTTAAAAAAGGCGACGAATTTTGGGTCAATATTCAAGGTGCTGACGGGCAATGGCATGACTATAAGATCAGCTATACATTTGGCTGGGAGCCATTACAGCAGTACATGGTCGAGTTTGAAGATGGCCGCGTGCAGCTTATTCCTTTTGCTTGGGACACAAGAGCTAAAGTTGAAGGGGGACAGCGTTGGTTTCATCTTTATCCAGAAACGACAACAACGGATGAATTCTATTGGACCAATACCGGGCAAAATTGGAACTTTATGTGTGCTGATTGCCATTCAACGAACCTAAAGAAGAATTACGACGCTGACAAAAACACTTACAACAGCTCATGGTCAGAGATTAATGTGGGATGCGAAGCATGCCATGGTCCCGCTAGTCAGCACATAGAACTGGCCAAGAAATACAAAAATACTGGCACTTCTTTTGAGCATGACAGCCATTATGGCTTTGATCGAAATTTGTCTAAAGCAGTGTTGGATTGGGTGTTTGAGGAAGGCCATAGTACGTTACAGCCGAAATCAATTGAAGCAACCAATCAAGTGCAAACATGCGCTCAATGCCATAGTCGCCGAACCCAGTTAAATGAAACAGGTGATCATGTTAAAGGTTCCTTTTTTGATAAATATCGCTTAAGCCTTATAACACCTGAACTCTACTATCATGATGGACAGATTTACGACGAAGATTATGTTTATGGTTCGTTTCTTCAATCTGAAATGGCGGAGAAAGGGGTCACGTGCACTAATTGCCATGATCCACACACGGCAGAGTTAACGATCCCAGAAGAGGCAGTATGTTCGCAATGCCATATTGCATCGGAATATACACCTGAAAAGCATACCTTTCATAAGGCTGAATCTGAAGCATCGCAATGTACGACTTGTCACATGCCAGAAACGACTTACATGCAAGTCGATCCTCGTAGAGACCACAGTTGGCATATTCCACGACCGGATTTGAGCAAACACATTGGAACGCCCAATGTTTGCATGTCATGCCATGAAGATAAAAGCAATCAATGGGCCGATGAACAGATAGCAGAATGGTACCCGAATTCGAAGTATCGTAATCAACAACATTTTGCTGTCGCATTTTATGCGGATTCAATTGGTCATCAAGGAGCAGCAAATGCGTTGGCATACTCTGCTCAGGATTCGTCGTTAAAAGACATTATTCGTGCTTCAGCCCTGGAGAGAATGGGGGGCAACACTGACCAAAATACAACAGTATCTTTGGCTAGGGCCGTTAAGAATGAGAATGAAATGGTTCGATTAGGGGCAATTTCAGGCTCGTCTGGTTATGAATTTCATGACCGGTGGCGGATTCTAGAGCCATTACTTGGTGACCCGGTGCTTTCAGTGAGAGCGGAAGCTGCCTCGGCGCTGGTAGCGAACTACGCACAAATGACCCCTTTACAAAAAGATATAATTAAATCGCCTTTAGAAGAGTACATGGAAATTCAAGAGTTTAATGCCGATCGTGGTTTCGGAAGAACCAATTTGGCGAATGTGTACCGCAGCTTAGGTGAAATCGACAAAGCGGCCGAGCTGTATAAACAAGCGATCAGCATCGAACCCTACTTCGAAAATAGCTACGTTAACCTAGCAGATTTGTATCGCCACCTAGGTAAAGAAGAAGCTGCGATCACGGTGCTACAACAAGGGATGAAAGCTCAACCTAAATCCAGCACATTACCATACAGCGCAGGTCTTTCTTTGTTACGTCAAGGCAAAGCCGATGATGCGAAAAAGCTACTTAGACGCGCCGCAGAAATTGGTGAAACTAATGCGCATTATTGGTACGTGTACGGTCTAGTTTTAGAAAAAAGCGATGTTCTAGAAGCCAGTAAAGCGTTGCATACAGCATTTGAAGTCGGTGGCAATCCACAACACTTGTTTGCTCAATGCGAGGTTCTAGCGAGAAATCATAAAAAAGGTGCTGTCGCTTTTGCTTTCGATAGGTGCATACAAGAGCTTAGTCACTATGCACCTAAACAAGCTATTGATCAGCTTAAAGCCTCTATTGTTGGGGTCAATAGGAGCTAATTACCAAAAGTGGAGCTTTTATCGCTCCACTTTTTCTTACTTGGTTTAATCAGCGTCTTTCGCTAATCTCAGCCCCATGTCGGACATGATGACTGACTGGCTAGCAAAATCGCGACGATAGTTTTCGGATTCGTCAGCATCATAGGCAAAGCTACCACCTCGTACAGACTTGTGTGCCAGGCTTTCTTTTTCATCTTTTGCGTTTACCGGATTATCACTTGGTGCTGATTTGTAATAGCCTTCATCAAACGCATCAATAACAAACTCACCAACATTACCCGTCATATCGTATAAGCCAAGCTCATTCGGTTTTTTCTGACCTACCTTGTGTGCCTTATTGTTTGAGTTACTGGCATACCAGGCAACGTCGTTAATATCATCAGACCCCGCGTAAGTGAATCCTTGACTTAGATTCCCCCCTTTCGCTGCAAACTCCCATTCTGCTTCGGTGGGTAAACGATAGTGCTCTCCCGTTTTTTCATTCAATTTCTTTATAAAATAATTGGCTTGTTGCCAGCTAATGTTATTCACGGGCGTATTTGGGTTTCTAAAATAACTCAGAGAAGAGCCTGTAACCGATTCGAATAACTCTTGGGTTACCTCAAATTTTGCCAAATAGAAATCATCCACGCGAACGGTGCGAGCCGGGCGCTCGGATTTATTTGCTGATGGATTATCCGAGCCCATCATAAATTGTCCACCTTCAATAAGAACCATATCTTGAGCGATTTTTTGAGCAAGAGGGCTAGGTTGTGTTGTTGCACATCCAGTCATAATTAGCGAAATCGAAATAGCGGCACCAAGGTAAAGAGTATTACTTTTGGAATGCTTCATAGGGGAGCTCCATCAACATTTATGATCAAAGAATTTTATCAAGCAAGTCTATGAAAAACAGTTATACACACTATAACAAGCGCCACGAATAATTGAACATTATCATCACACTAGGCGATTAACTTAATGATTAGTCTTAACGCCGTTGGGCACAGGCTAGCAACTAAGAAGGTGATGAATGCACATAACTCAAGGTCCGCAGTTCAATGGAAAAGCATCCAAGCGATTACATGTCATGGCGAAACCTATCGGTGCAGTGTGCAATATCGATTGCACCTATTGTTATTACCTAAACAAACAAGATTTACTTGAGTACAAGCCAGGCTGCTCACCAGTCATGGATGAGGAAACGCTAGAGACCTATATCCGTCAATATATAGCGGGACAGAATACACCTGAAATCATTTTCTCTTGGCAGGGTGGTGAGCCGACAATGCTAGGTTTGGATTATTTCAAGACAATTGTTGAGCTACAGAATAAATACCGTCCCGATGGCATTACGATCTCCAATGATCTCCAGACTAATGGCACACTGCTTAACGATGAATGGTGTGAGTTTTTAAAGGCGAACAACTTTCTCGTCGGTTTAAGCATTGATGGCCCAGAAATGATGCACAACGCTTACCGAACAAACCGAGCTGGTAGAGGCACATTCCGGCAAGTTATGAATGCGGTTGAATTATTACATAAGCACGAAGTAAAGTTTGCTACGCTCACTTGTGTTAACAACTTGACCGGACGTAACCCACTTGAAGTGTACCGATTCTTGCGAGATGAAGTACGCTCCCCTCAAATGCAGTTTATTCCAATAGTTGAGCAGAAAACATTCAGAACAACCGCCCCTCAAACTTGGGAGCCAAACGAGCAACTAAAGCAAGGAGATAAACGGTTGATCCCAGGTCATAAAGATGCCGTTATTGAGCCTTTTTGCGTTGCGGATGAAGCATGGGGAAATTTTCTGATCGCGATTTTCAATGAATGGGTTTTACACGATATCGGCAACGTGTTTGTGCAGTACTTTGAAGCCAGTATCGAAACCTGGATGGGCAGAAAAAACCCACTGTGTACGTTAGGTGAAATCTGCGGGAAGGGCTTAGCAATGGAGCCTAATGGTGATGTGTTTGCGTGTGATCATTACGTGTACCCAGAATATAAGGTTGGAAACATTCATCACGAAAAGCTCGATACGCTCGCTTATAGCTCTGAGCAGCAGAAATTTGGGTTTGCTAAAAGTCGTACGCTGCCCCAACAGTGCCTTCAATGTGATTATCAATTTGCATGTTTTGGAGAATGTCCCAAAAACCGTTTTATCCGTACTAGGCAAGGTGAGCCTGGTCTTAATTATCTCTGCGCGGGTTGGAAGAAGTTTTTTACCCATGTTGATCAGTCGATGGCGTACATCTTACGAGCGACAGGTAACCCAGTGGTTCACGGTAAATACAGTGACCAGATTCTACGCCAGCAAGCTACTCAAACACAGACTGTGTTTGAAACGAAGTTTTAAGATAGTCACTACGCCTGCTACAGGCCCGGAAATGAAAGAATATAGGTTATTGAATGCAAAAAATTAAGCTGCTCTCTAAATCATTACTCGTGATCTCGATCGGCATTGCTGCGAGTCAAACAGCAGTGGCACAAGAAACAACATTGCTAGACCCAGACCAGGTATCGCCGACAACGGTTGTCACTCCACAAGAAGCTCAAATGACACCGGCGCAACGAGTCGAAAAGCTGTCTTATGATGCGCAAAATAAAAAGTTGTCTTCAGAAAAACGTATTGATGCTTTACGTGAGTTAGCCAACTATCCAAGCCAAAATGCATTGGTTGCAGTTGCCCGTGGGTTGCAGGATGAAGATGCAGGTATTCGCGAAGCTGCGATCGTGGGAGCACAGCCATATATGATTGAGCACCGTTGGCGTTTGATTTCACCATTATTGAGTGATGACGCCGCCATGGTGCGAATTACAGCAGCGATTAACCTCGTTCGAGATTACGCCAATTTGAGTTCGGAGCAACAGCAGTCACTTGAGGGGCCTGTTTCAGAGCTGACAGCACACTTGTCCAGTAAGAACGATAATGTTTCCAAGTTATTACTTGCAGACGTTTACCGTTGGCATCGTGATTGGGATAAAGCGGCGCTGATATACCCAGAGTTAACTAAGCTTGAGCCAAACAACCCTCAAGTTTGGTTAAGCTATGCAGACAACTTCCGAGCGCAACAGCTAGACCAAAAAGCTATCAACGTGCTTGACGAGGGTATCAAGCTAAATTCAGAAGATGCCTCGCTGCATTATTCTAAATCTCTCGCTTTGGTTAGATTAGACAAAAAGAAAGAAGCGGCGTTTGAAATAGACAAAGCTGCGACGATGGCAAAGACGAACAGTTACTTTTGGTACTTAAATGGTGTTCTGCAAGAAGAGTTAGACTTGAAGAAGTCTGTCAACGCTTTTGAGCAAGCGTATTTGATATCCGGTGCTCCAGAACAATTGTATGCCGTGTGTGACATCTATGTTAGATACGGCAACCCTAAAACGGATGACTGTTTAACAGAGCTAACGAAGGTCGCTCCCGACTATGTTATTGAAGAGCTCAATCAGAAAAAGGGACGTAAAAGTGCCCCTACATCAGTTGAAGCCAATGAATTTAAACTCTAATCGTTAAATTCCATGTTTCTATTTTAATAAAATAGTGGACTAGATTGGTGACATTGTCACTTTTTGGTGGCCGTTGCATATTTCAGTTCAATATGCGCCTGTTTCAATTGAACTATACTTTTGATTGGATTCGCACCTAACACCTCAATATAAGGAATTAAGATGGCTATAAAGTTAAAGACGATTGTCTTAGCAACAGGTTTTGCTCTGTCTAGTTACGCTGTTGCTGCTGATATGCAAGATCCACTTCCGTCATGGAACAACACTGACGCTAAGCAAGCTATTATGGCGTTTGTTACGAAAACAACGACCCAAGGTTCGGATTCCTATGTTCCTGAAAGCCAACGAATCGCGACGTTTGATAATGATGGAACACTTTGGGCAGAAAAGCCTGTTTATCTACAGTTGTTTTTTGCGATCGATAGAGTAAAAGAAATGGCCTCTGAGCATCCTGATTGGAAGACAACCGAACCCTTTGCTTCCGCATTAAAAGGTGACATGGAGGGGATTGGTAAACAAGGACTCGAAGGTGTAATGAAGCTTGTTATGGCAACCCATTCTGGAATGTCTACTGAACAGTTTCATCAAGAAGTTAAGGAATGGTTGAAAACGGCTGTCCATCCAACAACGGGTAGACCATACACTGAAATGGTCTATCAACCTATGCTCGAACTGCTCGACTATTTAAGAGCGAACGACTATCAGACCTACATCGTTTCTGGAGGCGGAATTGAATTTATGCGCGTTTGGGCGCCGGAAGTATACGGCATTCCAACGCAAAACATCGTGGGAACGACGTTAAAGGCGGAATATCAAAGTGTTGATGGAAAACCTACCATCCAACGCATGCCGGAAATAGACTTTGTCAATGACAAAGCAGTAAAGCCTGTGACGATTCAAAACTTCATTGGCAAACGTCCGGTAATGGCGTTTGGTAATTCTGATGGTGATTTACAGATGTTAGAGTGGACGAAAGCAGGTTCAGGTCCAAGATTTTCTGCGATTATCCATCACACGGATGACAAGCGTGAATGGGCGTATGATAAAGATTCGCATGTTGGTAAGTTAGATAAATCGTTTAAAGTAGGTGAAGAGCAAGGTTGGCTATTTGTCGATATGAAACAAGATTGGAATCAAGTGTTTAAAGAGAGCACTAAATGATAATCTTTGTTTGACCATAACTTGCTGCAACCAAACAATTGCAACGAAATAAAAGGCCTCACAATTGAGGCCTTAGTTAATTCCACAATAGCTTCGATACCTAGGGTCTAGTTTCTAGGTTGCTGTGTCATTGTTTCTACCACTTTTTCAATACTTAACGAGCTACCTTTCGTTGCAGGGAACTCCTTAAATGTCTCTAGGAACTTACGCACGATAGCTTGAGCAGGAACGAACATCCACATTTGATCAGCGTAAAAATGTCTGACGTAAAGTGCTGCATCTGGACCGACCTCAAATGGATCCATACGAAGGTTTACAATCAAAGGCCAACTAGGTGTTTTGCGGTATGCCTCATTAATGGCACCCTCCATAATACTGAAGTGGATCTTCCAGTCTTTATAACGAACGGCGTTTAAATTACCACCAGCATCGAAGTAAAAGATTTCTTTGCGTGCGCCTTCATCAGCTTTACCAGTCAGCAGATCAAGTTGGTTGTAGCCATCTAAATGTGCTTTAAAGGTTTTGCCCGCTGCTTTATGACCCTTCAATAGTTTTTCTTTCACATCAGGTTCGCCCACAGCTGCGAGTAGAGTTGGCATCCAGTCTTCTTGTGAAAAGATATCGTTGATAACCGTTCCTGGTTTAATGTTTCCAGGCCAGCGTACCATCATCGGAACGCGGAATCCGCCTTCCCAAGTCGTACCTTTTTCGCCCTTGAACGGTGTAGTACCACCATCTGGCCAGGTAAATTTCTCAGCGCCATTATCAGTACTAAAAACAACAATGGTGTTATCTGCTACGCCTAGCTCTTCAAGTTTATCAAGCATGACACCTACTTGATCATCTAGGTCCATCATGCCATCGGCGTATAAGCCGTAACCTGACTTACCTTGATATTCTTCACTCAAATGTGTCCAGACGTGCATACGGGTTGAGTTATGCCAAATAAAGAATGGTTTGTCTTCTTTTACTGCTTTTTCCATAAAGGCCAAGCTAGCATCCATGAACTCTCGGTCTACGTTTTCCATACGCTTACGAGTAAGGGGACCTGTGTCCTCGATTTTGCCATCCGCAGTCGCCTTCAACACGCCTCGAGGTCCGAATTTTTTACGAAACTCTGGATCTTTTGGATAAAACTCAGACTCAGGCTCTTCTTCCGCGTTTAAATGGTATAGGTTACCAAAGAACTCATCAAACCCATGGTTAGTTGGTAGGTGCTCATCTTGATCACCAAGGTGGTTTTTACCAAACTGACCAGACACATAGCCGTGATTTTTAAGTAACTCTGCGATAGTAGGATCTTTCGATTGAATACCCTCTTTTGCGCCGGGCATACCAATAGTCAATAGACCGGTACGAAACGGATGTTGACCCAGAATAAATGAGGCTCGTCCGGCAGTACAACTCTGTTGTGCGTAAGCGTCTGTGAAAATGGCACCTTCATTGGCGATTTTATCAATGTTAGGAGTCTTCCCTCCCATCATACCATTGTGATATGCACTAATGTTGTATACACCTACATCGTCACCCCAGAACACAAGGATGTTGGGCTTATCGGCAGCAAAGGCTGTGGACGCAGCTAATGTACCGACCAATGCCATTACCTTTTTAATCGAGTTTCGCATGAAAATCCTCCGCGATAAATGAATCCATTATCGTTATATAACGTTACTAATTGTGTTCATCATGGCGAAGTCGAGTGAGATGACACCAAATGAGACAATGTAGTCAGTTGAATATAGTAGAGGTTTTTTGTTGCTTCCAAGTAATCCCTGTTTTTCAAAAATGTTAACTAACATGGACTAGACTTTAGTGTGTTTTAAGTGTGATAAGACGCACTTACAGGATTGAATTTCAATGAAAGGCGACACTATGAAAAATAAACTAGCAACTATCCTGTTTCTATGTATCCCGTTAGAAGTGGTTGCGGAAGAGACACCAAATGTCGTGGTAATGTTGGTTGATAACCTTGGGTGGGGGGAACTAAGTTCCTATGGGAGTACCAGAGGTGTTGAAACTAAAAACTTAGATCAACTTGCTAGAGAAGGTGTACGCCTTACTAATTTTAATGTGGAACCGCAATGCACGCCAACTCGCTCCTCATTCATGACGGGGAGGCGAGCGCTTAGATCTGGGACAGATAAGGTTGTTTGGGGAGTGCCTTACGGTATGGTGAACTGGGAGATAACCATTGCAGAGAAGTTTAAGGAACAAGGATATAACACGAGCCTTTACGGGAAATGGCATTTGGGAGACCAAAAAGGGCGCTTTCCAACGGATCAAGGCTTTGATGAATGGTATGGCATTGCAAATACGACGGATGAGTCAGAATATAGCTCTCAACCCGGTTATAAAGCTATATTACCTAAACCTCAAATCCTTTCAGCTAGAGCAGGGCAGGATCCTAAAGGGGTCAAAGAATATAATTTGGACTCACGTAGAACGATTGACAGTGAGCTAGTTGAACATGCCACAGATTTTATAAATCGAAATGTGAAAGAGAATAAGCCATTTTTCTCTGTAATTACTTTTACTCAACCACATTTACCGACGCTACCTCATCCTGATTTTATTGGTAAAACAGGCAAAGGAAATTACTCAGATGTGTTAGCTGAGATAGATTTTCGAGCTGGGCAAGTTATTGGTGCAATAGAAAAAGCAGGAATTAAAGACAATACACTAGTGATTTGGTTTTCTGACAACGGTCCAGAGTGGCATATGCCATACCAAGGCTCTAGCGGACCATGGCGTGGTGCGTACTTTACGGCTCTTGAAGGCTCTCTCCGAACACCATTTATTGCCTCTTGGCCTAACCACATCAAACCGGGCAGAGTGAGTGATGAAATTATCCATGTTGTGGATCTATTTGCCTCACTTTCTCATGTCGGTGGATACAAATTACCAAGCGATAGAACAATAGATAGTATTGATCAGTGGGCCTTTTTAAAGGGAGATAGTGAAAAGTCTAATCGAGATGGTTTCATCGTTAACAATGGATCTGAAACCTACGCTTATAAGTGGGAAAATTACAAGATGCACTTTATTGATCAAGATATCATGCCGGAGAAAGGGCGCCCATTACAGATCCCTGAAATATACAATTTGATTGATGACCCTAAAGAGGAGTTTGATTTAAGAAATAATGCCACATGGTTATTTCCTATCATGATAGGAAAGAGAGTAAAGTTTGAATCTTCCGTTTCAACAAGCTGCGATACGATTCCTTTCCCTGCTCCATTTGGATATGAGCCCGATTGTAGCAAGGGGAATTTCAATCAATTTCCAGTGGATGGATTACGCCAGAAGTAGTTTACCCCAATGGCTCTTTCTCGCATACATGAGGTATGTTTTTGGTTCAATATCTCATTAGAGCCATTTAGGGCCATGTTTTTTCTAGTTTCATTTGAACAGTCATATTCGTCGACCATACTTAAAGTTCGTTGTTTCACATGGGGCGAATTATGCAGCCAATACTCTACATTCAAATCGGTAATGTTCTTTGGGCGGTTTTAAGTGACGGTTCTTGGATCCAAATGTTGCCCAACGAACAATTAGTTCCAGAAGTAGAGGTGGTTGTTCTTAATACTGACATTCTCGATATTGCATTTAATGAAGATACAACAAGTGAGGATGAATCGAGTTCGAATGATCTTTTAATTGCATCTCAAAACGGTATTGAATCCACTTTTAATCAGAGCGTTCGAGATTTTAGTGAGTCTTCTGGTGGGTTAAGTTTTGTTGCCTATATTCGCGCTGTTTTACCTGAGCAACTCGTTTCTAATGGCTATGTTACTAGGCCAGCAGTGCAAGAAAGAGAGAACCCAACTTCTGAGACTCAGGCTCCTGAGCGGTTGAATCCCGATGCTATATTAACGGTGGATATTCTTGATGGCGGCGATGGATACGAAAACCAGTTTGAAGTTCCTAGTGTCACGATTCAAGGTGACGCACTCAAGATAAGCGATGAGTGGCT
>NZ_JAWPOJ010000387.1:0-1108 GCF_033344235.1 Vibrio sp. Vb1554
CCATAGATTGCGCTGGCATTTTACCAGTGTGGTTGAGCGTTAGCGTTACTTCTTTACAAGTTGCTGGAACACTCAATGTTTTGGTCGAAAACTGCATCATATCGTTAGCATCAATAGAAACCTCACACTCTGCACTGGCTTGTGCGCCGAAGCTCAATCCTGCCAGTGCCAAGGTTGCTGCTAATATACGTAAAGACATATAACACTCTCCATTTTGTTGTTTTGGGCTGACTTGGACTTTTTTGTCCAATAGTTCTCATTATCAGCCAGTTTTGACCCGAAAAACGTGCTTCAATCGGTATATTGACGATTTGTTGCAAACTTGTACTGGTTCGTTCCACTGATTGATCATTGGACTACCTGATTTTCTTTCGTGGCGTGAACTGGCTCAATTCTCAATTCGTGTAGGTTGAGGGAGTCGATTCAATAAGAGATGGAATATGAGATGGGTAAGAAACTAAGAGAAAGCCCAACGTCGACGTTGAGCTTTGGAACGTATTAAGAGGAGGGTTAGCGAGTCTGTTTAAGCTCTGCTAATACTTCGTGCAGTGAAGGCACGATAGCGTGGCCAAATTGTTTTACCTCATCGCAAGGTTCAACCAAGTCCGGAATTTGATAAGTAATCATGTTTGCCGCTACAGCGGCGCGAACACCGTTATTGGAATCTTCAAAGGCCAAACATTGGCTTGGCTCTACATCCAGACGGTTCGCTGCCAGCAAATAGATTTCTGGATCGGGTTTGCCGTGGCTCACTTCGCAGCCTGTCGTTAGGTTATCGAAGTATTTGCTCAACCCTGCTAATTCCAGTTTGATTTTTGCCACTTCTTTCGCGGTAGATGTCGCGACCGCGATAGGTAAGCCCTGTGCTTTCAACCACTCCAGCAACTCAACAACGCCATCTTTTACAGGGATGGCTTGGTGTTTGACAACTGCGTTGTAACGAGTGCGCCATTCAAGATGTAGGCGGTCTAAATTCTCGCCGTAGGCTTTGCGGAAAATCGTCTCAATTCCTGCCGCATTGCGGCCAATGATCGATAGGTAAACATCTTCATAAAACGGAAGGTTTTGTACTTCACATGCTTCTTGGAAAATACGCATACAGACGCGT
>NZ_JAWPOJ010000388.1:0-1108 GCF_033344235.1 Vibrio sp. Vb1554
GGACGATAAAGAAAATAATTACCGCGAGAAATGGCATTGGTAACAGGGCCATAACGGTCAGTTTCCAACTAACTTGCGTGACCATGATGATCAATACTGCTATGCCGGTGATAACCGAGTCGGCTGCCGTTAATACCCCTTCGCCAGCTGTCATAACGATGTTTCTTACGTCGTTCGTGCCGCGCGCCATCAAATCGCCAGTTTTGTATCGTTCAAAAAAGCGGGGAGGTTGAGTCGAAAGGTGGCGGTAAAGGCGGTTGCGTAAAATGGTTCCAAGTTCCCAACTCGCACCAAATAGCCATATACGCCAGAGGATTCTGCACCCGTAGATGGTGAAAAGTAGAACAATAAGGCCTAACAACCACATGATTAACGTGTTTGTTTCTAATGTGTTATCAACAACGCCATCGACAATCACTCCGACTGCCTTGGGTGGAACCAGCTGAAGGGCAGAGATTACTGCAAATAAAAGAATGGAACCCACATAATGTTTCCATTTTTGTCGAAAATACCAACGCAGCTGCCAGAAAATTCTCATTACGCCTCCTGCTTTAAATTATTGAATTTGTTATGGAACTATTATTGAGCGAAATGATGAGTTTACAAGCACAATTTTTGAGCGAAGAAGAAAACAACAGATTGTGTCGATTTTGAATATATGCGCTCAGGAATTACTTGCTTTCTCGCTGCAAGAAAACCATGCAACAATATTATGTGAAATCTATGTTAAGTTGAGGTTTTGGCGCGTAAGTTAGCGCTAAAAGTAGAAAGCTTCAAAATGTACAATTTTGAAGCTTGTTTGGGAGGGTTTTTAGCAGTCTTCAGTTTGAATTCCATAGCGAAGTTGTCCGCCCGGTGTTTTAGGGTAGTACACTTCGACATAACACAGGTGATGGATGCTCACGGGTTTGTTGGCAAAGCCGATAAGGAAGTAGGGTTCAGTCTCTGAATCGGCGCCGTACCATTTGTTGATGGTGAGGTGTGGGTCAAAACCGGCAAGCTCTTTTGCTGGAATCACGTTTTTGATTAATCCAAAGTAACCAATAAGATCGTTTACGCCGTCGTTATCTAAGTCGATGTTTCGCGTGTCTTCGGAGTTGATGCTCTC
>NZ_JAWPOJ010000389.1:0-1106 GCF_033344235.1 Vibrio sp. Vb1554
TACCGATAGCAGCTTCATCATCATTGAAATCGATCGTGACGGCAATTTAGGCCTAAGCGTGAACGATGAAGAAGTGCAACGTGGTCTTTCACTGCAAGATGTCATTGTTCGAGTTAAAGCAGAGCGTTCCATCAAACCTGATTCACCAGTCGCAGTAGGCGGCGATGCAGCGACGCCATACGCTGATGTTGTCCTTTTACTTGATGAATTGAGTCGTGCTGGAATCCCTAAAGTAGGGCTCCTGACCGATATTAGGGAATAAACGTCAATATTCATGAAAGACAAAAAGAAACAATCGAAAGAGTACACTAAACCGATAGTCATATCGGTAGGTCTGCATGCTCTCTTGGTAGCAGCATTGCTCTGGGGTACTGATTTTGCGATGACCAAACCAGAGCCAACCGGACAGATGGTTCAGGCTGTCGTGATAGACCCTAAACTGGTGCAACAACAAGCGAAAGAAATTCGTCAGCAGCGTGAAAAAGCGGCCAAAAAAGAGCAAGATCGTCTTGATAAATTAAGACGTGAGGCGGAGCAGCTTGAGAAAAACCGTAAGGCTGAAGAAGAGCAAATTCGTAAGTTGAAAGAACAGCAAGCGAAAGATGCAAAAGCGGCCAGAGAAGCTGAAGCGGCTCGCAAGCAAAAAGAGCAGGAACGCAAAGCAGAAGAAGAACGAGTTCGCCAAGAAAAAGAGCGTACAGCTAAACTTGAGAAAGAGCGTAAAGCGAAAGAAGAAGCTGTACGTAAAGCAGAGCAGGAACGTTTAGCCAAAGAAGCGGCGATTGCTAAAGCGGAACAAGAGCGAGTAGCTCGCGAGAAGGCGGCAAAAGAAGCGGAAGAAAAGGCAAAACGTGAACGCGAGGCGGCTCAAAAAGCTGAACAAGAACGCATTGCGAAAGAAAAAGCGGCAAAAGAAGCTGCGGAAAAAGCGCGTAAAGAAAAAGAGCGCCTTAAGCGTTTAGAACGTGAGCGCAAAGAGCAAGAAGCTGCACTGGATGATATTTTTGCTGGCCTAGAAAGTGAAGCGAGTGCAAACCAACAGGCTCAGGGGAAATTTGTGGCTGATGAGGTTTCCCGCTACAGTTCAATCTATATTCAGCTTATTC
>NZ_JAWPOJ010000390.1:0-1105 GCF_033344235.1 Vibrio sp. Vb1554
GCTGCCTTTACTCCAATCGATAGAGCCGTTCGCAACAAAAATGTCGATAGCGATGAGAGACACACACGTTGAAACCAGAAGTTTAAGCCCATTCATCAAGTTGATGTCTTGATGGCCCGCCACAACGAGGTAACTCAGAACAATCACGCCTAATCCGGCATTAAAAAATCCGCCGTATGCTGAAACGCAGACCAACAACAAACTCAATGCGATTAAGCCTAAAACGCCAGCGTGTTTATGTTCTTTGGTGATGGATTTGATGATCATTGTTAACCGCGAACCTGTAAGAAACAGCACCGTAGCAAACAAAAGTAGCCAAGGAATGGCTTCCAAAAACAGTGACTCTGGCGTATTGAGAAGAAGATACGCGCCAACCGCGCCACCGACTAAGCTGAACGAAACGGTGAATAGCAGTTCTTGTTTGTTTTTCAAAATTTCTTCACGAAAGCCCACGGAACCGCTTATGTATCCCGCGCATGCGGCGTAAGTGTTGGTGGTGTTAGCCATGATGGGCGGCACGCCAACCGCCATTAGGGCGGGGAAGGTGATAAAACTCCCACCTCCTGCTATCGAATTCATGATTCCACCTACCACGCCTGCAGCAAACAACAGAGCCAATTCCAGCAGCATAAACAATCCTTGTTATGTTCTTATTGGTTATTAGAGTCTTAGATTTTGAGAACACATGTTCTAACGTTTTTATGAGATTTACTTTACATGCTCCAAAACGAAATTGTTCAGTTCCGTTGCGGTTTTGATAACGTGAACCTCTTTCTAGCGAAATTTTTCTCTTAGCCGTGATATTAATTCATCGTAGCTATATCAAAGAAAGATCGAAGAAAGAAAAAGCCACCGCGAGGGTGGCTTTAGGGGCTATCAAGAAGGAGGAATCGACGATTATTGCTCAACTTTTACAGGTTGCGCTTTAAGCTTTTGAAACAGCTTCACAAACAGCGGGCTACCCAGCACTAATACTGCCCGCACAGTAAACGTCAACGTAATCGGACGCTCCCACAAGAAGCTCAACTCACCGTCAGAAATCATCAAAGCTCGGCGCAAGTTTTCTTCCATCAAGCCGCCGAGGATGAAGCCAAGCAGCAATGGT
>NZ_JAWPOJ010000391.1:0-1103 GCF_033344235.1 Vibrio sp. Vb1554
ATTGTTATATTATAACAACTTAAAAATCATATGTTATAACATAACAATAAGGAAAAGGTAGTGAATAAAAAATTGGTTTCTCTAGTCATCGGTAGCATTTTTGCATCCCCTGTTTTTGCCGATACGTTGTCGAATCCACAAATTGGTGTCGTTTTGGACGGATATTACCAAGATGGACAGCGTCATAACTCAGAGCGAGAAGAAGGGTTTGGCTTGGGTCATACCGAGCTTAGTTTGTCTGCAAACATTGACGACAAATTCCATGGCGCTTTGACGACAGTGCTGGAAAGCCATGCTGACGACACCGAACTGATGTTGGAAGAAGCGTTTATCGAAACCTTGGCTTTGCCTTACGGCTTTAATGTCCGAGCGGGGCGTTTTCTTTCCGATTTTGGTTACTTGAACAACCAACACATGCATACCGATAGTTTTGTTGAGCGTCCATTAGCGTACCGAACGTTTCTTGGTTCGCATTACTATGATGATGGCGTGAGAGCGAGCCTTGTTCTTCCGACAGATCTGTTTGTGAAATTTGGTGTTGAGGCGCTAAGTGGCAGCAAGATGTCGGCAGTGGATGAGGGTTCTGACGTTGGTGTATTTACCTCAACATTAAAACTAGGTAGCGACATTTCAGATTCTTCTAGTTGGCAATTTGGCTTGAGTTACCTGCGAAATAAGAACGGCAAGGTGGAAGAATTTGCTGACCACGATCATCATGCTGATACCGGTCATGACCATGAACATAGCCACGCTGCTGCGATTACTGGTGCGAATCTTTATGGTGCTGATTTTGTTTGGAAATGGGCCCCGGATGGTAACTACAAGTACCGCAACTTTACGTTTTCTGCCGAGTACATGTTGTTGGATGGTGTGGTCGACAGCAAATTTAAAGATGAAGCTGAATCCCCTGATAACTTAACAGCATATTACGTTTCGGGTGTATACCGATTTAACCCTAGCTGGTCTGCTGGCGTTCGTTACGGCGAAGCGGAAAGCTACGATGGTCATGCTCATGGTGACCACATGCATTTCACTGCGCTAAATGATAAAGAAGTCGATGCGATGATTGCGTGGGACTCCTCGCACTTTGGTACTGTTCGTGC
>NZ_JAWPOJ010000392.1:0-1103 GCF_033344235.1 Vibrio sp. Vb1554
GAAAGAAATCACCTGCAGGTTGGGCATAACTGCCCCGCAAACTACCGGTTTGCACATAGCGGATACGAAAAAGGCCACATTCATGTGGCCTTTTGCTTATATAATGGTTTCACGCGAGAGTACTAACCATCCCATTCGTAAAGCGCAGGGATTCGGATTTGCTCACCTTGGAATTCGACAATGACAGCCTGCGGCTGAATCTCTTTCAGCGTGACTTGTCCATCCACCACATCCCCTTGGTGATACTCCACGTTATTGATTTTCACCCAACGACGATTGGCATCACTGGCATACATGTGCGTTTGCAAATTAAGGGCAGGAAGACGTCCTTGCCACTGCTGCGCATTGCGCTCCAAGTCATTCACCTGTGACGGTGCAGAAGTCGGTGCATCGTTTTGAGACAGCGCATTTTCCACTTTTTTGGCGAGATCTGGAGACAAGGAAGACAAGTCTAGATCATCCAATGACAAACCTAAGTCGTCACGACGATGCGTAGATGCTGTGCTCGTGACGGGAGTAGCCGTTGTCGGATCTGGAGCCTCACTCTCGTTGGCATACTCGGAGGGTTGCAAGAATGTCCCAATGTCGCGAGATAATTCGGCACTCGGCCATTCTCGTGGCAGTTGAGCAAGATCCGTTGATTCTGGATAATCTAAAACTTCAAATGGTTGTACGACTTCCGCCACCACTACCTCTGGCGTAACCGCTTGAGCCTCTGGCGTAAGCAAATCTAAATGCCACGCAACCGCAATCGCTGACACGCTAATAGGCACAAGAAAGAGTCCAACATGTTTGATGACTGACATTACGCCTCCTCCTTGTTAATGCTTGCTAGTGTTGGCGCATTAGGTTGCACACTTTGTTGTAAGCGCTCTAACGTGCGATGACCCGCAATGCCATCCACACCGATGCCCTGCCAACGTTGGAACAGTTCCACTCGCTCTTTTAACGCACCGTCAAAAATGGACGTTTCCAATGGTGATTCACTGACCGCTTTGGCAAGCAATTGGTCAAGCACTTCGATCGCCGGCCCTTCCATATCTAAACGCAACGTCTCTTTAAGCGGCGCTTGCCACAATTCAATGATGTTGCCCTGCCACATT
>NZ_JAWPOJ010000393.1:0-1102 GCF_033344235.1 Vibrio sp. Vb1554
TGAACTTTGTGGTGAAGGAAAGTTCGATGTTTTCCTGACCGATGACCTAGAGAAAGAGGTCGACAATTTTGATGTTGTTATCGACTTTACCGCTCCAGTAAGTACGTTAGCGAACTTAGAGTTATGTAAACAGCATGGGAAGTCTATCGTAATTGGTACCACTGGCTTTAGTGAAGAAGAGCGAGCACTGATTGATGCAGTTGCGAAGCACGTACCTGTTGTGATGGCTCCTAACTACTCTGTTGGTGTGAACCTAGTATTTAAGTTGCTTGAGAAAGCTGCAAAAGTAATGGGTGATTACTGCGATGTCGAGATTGTCGAAGCTCATCACCGCCATAAAGTTGATGCTCCGTCAGGTACTGCGATTGGTATGGGTGAGGCGATTGCTGGCGCTATGGGCAACAAGTTAAGTGATGTTGCGGTGTATGCGCGTGAAGGCATTACTGGTGAGCGTACTAAAGATGAGATCGGTTTTGCAACCATTCGTGCAGGTGACATTGTCGGCGAGCACACAGCAATGTTTGCTGATATTGGTGAGCGAGTCGAAATAACGCACAAAGCGACGGACCGCATGACTTTTGCTAATGGTGCCGTGAAGGCTGCAGTGTGGCTACATTCCAAGCCGGCGGGCTTTTATACCATGACCGATGTGCTTGGTTTGAATGAGCTTTAAATACATAATTATTCGCCGGCGTAAGCCGGCTTTTTTGTATTTGAAGAAAGTTATGTAAATAAAATGAGTATTGTAGAGCGTCAGTTTTGAACTTGTTTGTGTGTATTTTTGCTGGCTTGGTTGTTTTATTTGTCTTAACTGCTTAAAAGTTGATGTTGTTTTGTTGTGATTAACGTTTGCGTGAAAATCTCATAAAAATTTGTGATCTATAAAAAGTTCAAATTTGTAAAATCTAAAAAAAGAACCATCTTCAAAGTTTGCAGGTGGTGGAAACTTGTGTTTTTGGGGCTTATTGCTAGTAAATGCTATTACTCTTTAGAAAAAGATAATTTATTTTTCATTGTGTGTTGACAGGTTTGCAGTCCATCTTTAGAATACCGCCAATTTGTCTGAAATACCTATTTATGTAGATTTTATAGGTAAAGGAAG
>NZ_JAWPOJ010000394.1:0-1101 GCF_033344235.1 Vibrio sp. Vb1554
ATCTGCTCATCGCTCACTGCTCGGCTAAGAGAAATGTTCTCACGTACAGAGGCTGGGAGAATGTGCGGATCTTGTTGAACCATTGCTACGTCTTTGCGAAGTACGTCTTTACCCAATGTATTAAGTGGCCGCCCATCAATCAATAACTTGCCCACATTGGTTGGATAAAAGCCCATGAGCAAAGATGCTAACGTGCTCTTGCCGCTGCCCGTATGGCCGACCAGCGCGATAAAATCTTGATGAGCGGCTTTCAAGGAGACGTCTTTCAATACATCTTGCTTGCCATCATAACTGAACGTCAGATTACTTAGCTCAATTGAGCCCGTTTTAAGGGGTTTATGATCGTCACCGTAAGTTTGTGGCTTCGCATCAATCAACTCAAAAACACGTTCACTCGACACCAACGCTTGTTGTAAAAGTGCAAGTTGTTGGGTCATTTCAATCAGAGGTTCGGTCACACGCGCCAAATAACTGATGAATGCATAAAGTACACCGACACCAATCAACTCGACACCATTAAAGCCAAAGATGGCAACTAAGCAGAGTAGGGCAAGTCCAGCCAACAGATCCATGAGAGGCCGCAGCAGATACCCGTTTAAGCGAATCACTTTTTTGGACGCGACCAAATGCTCAGCAGTGAGTTCGTTAAATTGTTTGTTAAAGCGCTCTTCTTGTTGCATCAGCTGAATCACGCTCATCCCTTGGATTGATTCGCTTAAGTTGGCGTTAATGTCCGTGAGCAAGTCACGCATTCTGCGATAACTCTCGGTACTGAGTTGTTTAAACAGATACATAAAGCCAATTACGATCGGTAACAGGACGAGAACAACCAGCGTCAACTTCCAACTCATGAAGAACATGACACCCAACATTACCACGATCATCACAACGTTCTTAACCACGGTCGCGATTAACAACTCGTAAAACTGCTGAAGTGATTCTGTATCATTCGTGATTCGAGAAACAAGCTTACCAGCAGGCGTGTAGTCAAACGCAGAAAGTGGCTGTTTGATCACTCCCGAAAACACTTGCTTGCGAATGGTTTTGATCGTGTTCGTTGCCACCATGCTAAATTGCAACGATTGAAGATATTGGAACGTT
>NZ_JAWPOJ010000395.1:0-1098 GCF_033344235.1 Vibrio sp. Vb1554
TATACCCGTGATCATTGAAGGTGCTTGATTTTTCCTTAAAGCAGGATCATGCTACGAACCATGAAAATTACACTGACTCCACAACAGAAACTGCAACTCGAACAAATGCACGACATTGAACGTGATAGTCGAGTTTGCGACCGCATCAAAGCAGTTTTACTTGCCTCTGAAGGTTGGAGTCAGATGATGATTTCTCAAGCTCTTCGTATTCACGAATCGACCGTCGCTCGTCATCTCAGTGATTATGTTCTCTCTGAAAAACTCAAGCCTGAAAATGGCGGTAGTCAAAGCCGACTTTCTGCTGGGCAAACCGTGCAGCTTATCGAACATCTGGCTGAAAACACGTACTTTCATACCCATCAAATTGTCGCTTATGTACAAGCAGAGTTTGGTATCCGTTATACCGTTGCTGGAATGAACAAGTGGTTACATCATCACGGTTTCTCATATAAGAAGCCGAAAGGTGTACCGCACAAGTTTAATCCAGAGATGCAGCAAGCCTTTATCGAATACTATAACGAGACGCTAAAAAGCAGCGAAGACCCTGTGCTGTTCATGGATGCCGTTCATCCTACGCAGTCAACAAAACTCAGTTATGGCTGGATACGAAAAGGCCAAGACAAAGTGATTGAGACAACAGGCAGTCGAACTCGTCTTAATATTATCGGTGCGTTACCGCTTCAAAATATTGGCGCAACGGTGACAGAAACGTATGAGACGATAAACAGCGAGAGCATCGTTCGCTTCTTCTGGAAGCTCAAAAAGGAGCATTACCCGTTGGAGCAAAAAGTTCACCTAGTGCTTGATGGCGCCGCCTATCATCAGTCAGAGCTGGTGAGAAATGCGGCAAAAGTGCTCAATATTGAGCTTCATTACTTACCACCTTACAGTCCAAATTTAAATCCAATCGAGCGGCTTTGGAAAGTGATGAATGAGCATGTGAGGAACAATATTTACTTCTCCTCCAAGCCAGAATTTACTTCAGCCATCAAAGAGTTTTTCGATGTAACGCTACCAGAAGTTGCAGGCTCATTGTCATCCAGAATTACGGATAACTTTCAGATATTGAAACCTGCATCTTCAAGTTGAATGGGTATA
>NZ_JAWPOJ010000396.1:0-1097 GCF_033344235.1 Vibrio sp. Vb1554
GTGTTGTTGTTTACCTCTTCCCCAGCCGTTTATGTAGTGCTTGCCGCCTTCGCTGTTGTAAACGTAAGACGCCAACTTGGTGTCGTATTTGATGCCTTTCATCTCGATGCCGTAACGTGCCAGCACAGACGCGTCGTATTTTAGGTTCTGACCGACTTTCGCTTGAGCGTCGTCTTCAAGAATTGGTTTCAGCTGCTCAAGAACCCAATCGCGATCCAGTTGCTCTGGCGCATCCAAATAATCGTGTGCGACAGGGACATAAGCCGCAATACCTTCATCGATAGCAAATGACAAACCAACAAGGTTCGCCACCATGTAATCAAGGCTGTCCGTTTCGGTATCAAAAGCAAACAGCTCTGCCGCTTTGAGTTTTTCTAGCCACGCATTGAAAGAAGCTTCGTCCAAAATGGTTTCGTACTGACTGCGATCAATCGTTACCGCTGAGGTTTCCATTTCAGCATGCGAAGAAGAAGATGATGCTTGCGCAGAGCCTGCAAGTTCAACCGCTTCGACAGTGCCTGAGCCGCCTTCAAGCAGTTCGTTCAACCAAGACTTAAACGTCAACTGACCATACAGTTTGATCAATTCGTCTTTGTTTGGCTCTGCTTTCAGTAGCGACTCTGGTGTTTCTTCCAGTTCCACATCCAGCTTGATGGTAGCCAGCTCATAAGACAGCATAGCGTTGTCTTTGTTGTCGACCAGCTTCTTCGCCATGGTTTTCGAACCGCGGAAACCAAGTGCCGCGATATCATCCAGATTTTCGTACAACTTAGTCAGGCCACCAATGCCTTGCAGCAAAGCGGTCGCCGTTTTGTCGCCCACACCCGGTACACCAGGGATGTTATCGACTTTATCGCCCATCAACGCTAGATAGTCGATGATCAACTCTGGCGGAATACCAAATTTTTCCACCACCCCTTCACGATCCATCACGACGTTCGTCATGGTGTTGATCAAGGTAATGTTGTCATCCACCAGCTGAGCCATATCTTTATCGCCAGTACTGATTAAAACAGGCATGCCTTGTTGCGAGGCTTGGTAAGCCAACGTACCGATGACGTCATCTGCTTCCACGCCAGGAACGCAGATCAACGGCA
>NZ_JAWPOJ010000039.1:0-38099 GCF_033344235.1 Vibrio sp. Vb1554
GAAAGCACCGGTCTTGAAAACCGGCATACGTTAATAGCGTATCTAGGGTTCAAATCCCTATCTCTCCGCCACTTTTAAAAAAAACCGCTGTTCTTACAGCGGTTTTTTTGTATCTGCTGTTTTTTAACCGCTGTTATCGAAACTTCTAATTGATTTTTCTCTAGCTCTTTCTCCAAGTTTTTGCGTACCTACTTTGGGTTTAGTTTACGCAGTAATACCTTCAATCGAAGACATTTCCATACGTCTCATTTGGGCTTCAAATAGAGCTTTCTTAAGTCTCAACGTGGGATGCTTAAACGCATTTTGATAGAGTTCCAGTCTAAATACTGCGGATGCACTTGGAGAAAAAATGAAGCTACTTTACTGGTTAGATGAATGGCAAGCTCTTACTCAACAAGAACAAGAGATGGCTTTACCTATCTCTGGCTACGATTTACTTGATGATGTGTTTGTGAAGTATGAACTCGTCGATCTTAACAAGCCATTGTTGTTTACATTTTCTCCTTCCGGTACTGATGTGCAGGTACAAGATTTAACTCCGGATTTTTCTCTTTGGGGCTACGAGCTCGGAATACAACAACAAGTTAACATTATTGCCTTTCAACATTTAGGACAAAGTAATTGGTTCCGTAGTCGGAATTTGATTTTCTTTCTGGAGCAGCTATCTGAGTTGCTTCACCCCTTCCAATGTCGTTTGGGTTATGGGCAAAGTCGAGGTGGCTTTGCAATTGGCGCGTTCGCTAACTTGCTGAAATTAGAACATCTTTTGTTGTTTTATCCTGTTAGCACAAAAAATAAAGCGTTAGTGCCTTGGGATGATCGGCCGAGTACTGAGCTTGCTCAGCAGTTTGCTTGGGAAAGCGGCTATCATGATAGAGATTTGGGCAATGCCAAAGGTTATATTATTTATGACCCATCCAATCGCATTGATCGTCTTCATGCTGAACGTTATCCCGAGCTTACTCATTTGAAAGTCGTCGGTATGGGACACGGCACTCAATCCACACAATTAGATAAATTAGAATTTTTTAATCTGGTGGCGCAGGAGTTTGTTCGCCATCAAACCTTAGATATTGACCAATTTAATAAGCAAATTCACGCTTTGTTTTAAAAGAGGACTGATATCAGAGTCCCCTGTAACCAGGGGGAGATGATCACACACTAAAAACTAGATTTTTAACACAATTGCTAGGCGCAATTTAGATGGAGGATTAATGAAGTTACTGTACTGGTTGGATGAATGGCTGGCTCTTTCTCGTGAAGAACAGCAAACCAGGCTACCGATGTCCGGGGAGGACTTACTTGATGATGTATTTGTTAAGTATGAGTTTGTCGACCGCAATAAACCGTTGTTGTTCACCTTTTCCCCTGCTGGTACGAATCTACAAGTACAGGACTTACACTCAGACTTTGCGCCTTGGGGTTATCGCTTAGCCCAGAAACAAAAAGTAAATATTATTTCATTTCAGCATCTTGGGAAAAGTAACTGGTTTCGCAGCCGTAATTTGATTTTCTTTCTAGAGCAACTGTCGACTTTACTTGAGCCCTTTGAATGTCGTTTAGGCTATGGACTTAGCCGCGGTGGTTTTGCTATTGGTGCCTTTTCTAATCTATTAAAGTTGGATCAAGTATTGATGTTTCACCCGGTCAGCACAAAAAACAAAGTTTTGGTGCCATGGGATGATAGGCCAAGTACTGAACTTGCCCAACAATTTGATTGGGAAGGAAAGTATCACGACCTCGACCTTGGCGATGCAAAAGGCTATATCATTTATGATCCAACTAATGAAATCGACCGCCTTCACGCCAAACGCTACCCAGAGCTCACTCACTTAAGAGTCTTCGGGATGGGACATGGTACCCACGCGACGTATTTGAATAAATTCGGTTTTTATAAGCAAGTGGCCGTAGACTTTATACGTTATCAGAAGATAGATATAGCGCAGTTTCGTCATCAGACCAAAACGCTGCGCTTAAAAGAAGATTACTATCAGTGCCTTAACAAGGCGAATGCGAGCTCACAGCATCGTTTAAACTTACTGAGCACCGCTCATAATGTACTAATTGAAGAAAAGAAAGAACATGTGAAGGAGCATCAAGCGCAAATCGATATTCAGCCACTTGTTGATATTGCACTTAAGCATGAGTATGACAACCCGCAAGATGCAGTACAGCTTTTGGAAGTCGCTCAGCAGTTGGTTCCGAATGATCCCGTTGTGGAGCACAAGTTGCAGCAACTGTCGTAACGTTGAGATGTAATGCGGACGATATTGGTCGAAATAGGTCAGTGGCTTTTGTCGCTGGCCTTTTTAATAGCTTATGGATTGATATTTCGATGAAATCTAATGAAGCAGTACAAAATAAAAAGCCCAAGCAAATGCTTAGGCTCCATAAATGTTAATGCGAGTTTTAAAACTCTTTTGGCGCAAAGCCTGTCATCACATCAAGGCGAAGTTCTTTACCAACTTTTGTTAATGGGTGAACGATTACTAAGCCGCGTACGCGTTTTTTTAGTTTGCCTATGTCCGCTTGTTCTGCTTTGGTGATTTCACGAGAGAAAGGCATATCAAGTAAGCTTTTACGTTCTTTGTTCAGCTCATAGTTTTGCTTGTGCTTTAACTGGTTAAGCTTTTTGGTCAGCTGTTCTACTTCATCCGTGAACTTTGTAATCATTTCGTGATCACCACGAGAACGTGCCGCATCAAGTTTACGTTGGCATGTATCTAAACGGTTGTGCAGCTTTTGAATATCAGTTTTTATGCTCATGGTAATTTGGCTCAAATTTTAAATAGTCGAGGAGTATAGCATAGCTGAGGTCACACGCTCTACTATACTTCTCGATTGTCTGGCTTTAGTTAATCAGTTCATTGCCCGATACGTTACCAGAGAAAAAGGCTTCGACGTTATCAAGCGTCACAGAGGCAATATTATTAAGTGCTTCGTGAGTCAAGAATGCTTGGTGGCCAGTAAACAGCACGTTATGACAAGCCGATAAACGGCGGAAAACATCATCTACAATGACATCGTTAGATTTATCTTGGAAGAATAAGTCTTTTTCATTGTCATACACGTCTAGGCCAAGCGCACCAATCTTACCTTGTTTCAACGCTTCTATCGCCGCTAGTGAATCTAGCAACTCGCCTCGACTGGTGTTAATGATCATTACACCATCTTTCATTTGCGCGAAGGCTTTTTCGTTCAATAAGTGATAGTTTTCTTCACTCATTGGACAATGGAGAGAGATAATATCCGCATTAGCGTAGATTTCTTCAAGCGAACAGTAACGGGCTCCCATTTCTAGCGCTAATGGGTTTTCGTAGGGGTCGTAGCAAAGCAGTTCCATGCCAAGCCCTTTGAAGATACGCATCGTCGCGATACCAATCTTACCCGTACCAATAACACCAACGGTTTTTCCGAAAAAGTTAAAGCCAACAAGACCTTCTAACGAGAAGTTGGCGTCACGTGTCCGTTGGTAGGCCTTGTGAAGACGGCGGTTTAGACACATCATTAAACCAACCGTGTGCTCTGCCACTGCTTCTGGTGAGTAAGCAGGAACTCGAACCACTTGTAAGCCTAGTTCTTTGGCTGCTTGTTGATCAACTTTATCAAATCCCGCGCAGCGCATAGCAATAAGCTTGGTCCCGCCTAGAGAAAGCTGTTTAAGAACGGGAGCTGAAAGATCATCATTAACGAACGCACATACAACATCACTGCCGTGCGCCATCTTGGCTGTTTTTTCGGTTAGTCGGAAGTCGTGATAGTGAAATTCAAAATCGCGGTTATTTTTAATTTTATTAAAAGAGGCTTCGTCGTAGGATTTTGCACTAAAAAAAGCAATGTTAATCATGGTTCCCTCTCAAAAAGTACGGACTTTATAAATAAATATGCTTATAAAGTAATGCAACTTAGCCGCAATGAATAGAGAAATCTTCTTTTTGACTTTGTTGTATCAAATAACGATAAGAAGTACGCCTTTCAGCGAGTGCTATCTTACGGTTCCGCATTAGATACTGTTTGCTTTACGAGCATTAACTGACTAGCATTATCGCTCTTTTCTTGTTCACTTTATTAGCTTAGGCGTTACGACAATGTCAGTAAAATGGTTCTCTATGTTCTTGTGTTGTGTGTTTGCTTCGGGCACTCACGCAGCTGTTGACCTCGTTAAAGTCGACAAGTCTAAGCGTCGAATGTATTTGATGGAACAAGGAGCAGTGCTAAAAGAATACCGAATTGCTTTAGGAGCGAACCCGCAAGGACATAAACAAGAAGAGGGAGACAATCGCACGCCAGAGGGCGAATACACTCTAGATTATGTTATAGAGGACTCTGCTTTTTATCGTTCTGTGCATATCAGTTACCCTGATGCGATTGATACGTTGGAAGCGAAGCGCCGAGGTGTATCCCCTGGAGGGAACATCAAAATTCATGGCTTAAAAAACGGAGAGAGTCAGTTGCCGATTTATATCCAAAGTTTTGATTGGACTAATGGGTGTATTGCGATTACCAACGAGGAGATGGACGAATTTATCCAGCTCGTCGAGATGGGGACACCAATTCAGATTGAGTGGTAATAAAAGGTCCCCTTTAATGTTCTGGCTCTTATAGGCTATGGCATAAAGCGCTGTGGATGATCACTAAAAATACCGTCTAACTGAGGCAGGTATTTCAGTTTATTTGGATTGTTCACCGTATAGCACATCACTTTGTAACCGGCTTGTTGGAGTTTGTTTATCTGGCGAGTACGAACCCAGTTAATGTTTAGGTTGCAGCTATAGGCACTAACTTCTTCCAAAAGGCGTTTATCTTTTCTCGTAAAGAATTCACTTAACACACCCAATCGGTAGCCACTGCAGTATTTGTGCATCGCTCTAATGACGTCATGACTAAAGCTCGATAGGAGTATATTCTCTTGCGGCATTGGACTTTTTGCTAACGCATTGGCGAGAGTCTGCGCCACTTCTTCCGCTGGATGGTTGTCTACTTTAACTTCGATATTCAAGTTAAGCTTATTCTCAGTAGCTAAAGTGAGCAGTTCATCTAGTGTCACGATCTTCTCGCCTGAAAAGTCTGTGCTAAACCAACTACCGAAATCTAATGCTTTTAACTCTTCCAGGGTGAGCTCATCAACACGCCCTTGTCCATTGCTGCATCGATTGACGGTATGATCATGGCAAACCACTAAAACATTATCTTTGGTAGGCTGTATATCCACTTCCACCCACTTCAACCCCAGGTCAATGGCTGCCTGAATGCTTATTTTTGTATTCTCAGGGTATGAACCTGCCACGCCACGGTGACCAATTAATAACGTTTCCATTCGCTTTATCTTTTGCTTTGCGGTTGCCAGATTGTACTCGTTTTTTCTATGAAGATATATCTAGGTGCATATTGTTAGGAACCTTTAGTAAAAGTGAACATTAAACTCTAATGGCACGTTGCTGCTTCTTGGACTGAGTCCTGTGGACTTAAAGCATTAGAGTGTTAGTTGTTTAATTGGTAAATGAGTAATAAAATGCGAACCATTTTTATTTGAATGGTGAGTGGTAATGTCACGAGTTTTGATAGTCGATGATGACGTTCCTTTGTGTGAGCTGTTAGAAGCGGTTTTGCAAGAGGAGGGCTACATCGTCTCTTCTATACATTGCGGTGAAAGTGCGCTGCAATATATGGAAAAAACGCCTGTAGATCTTGTATTGCTTGATGTCATGTTACCAAACCTTAACGGTATGCAAGTTGCTCGTAGGATCTGTCAGCGCTTCGCGACACCTATCCTAATGCTTACCGCTCTCAACGATGAAAACTCGATGCTTGATGGTTACCAAGCGGGGGCCGATCAGTATATTGGAAAGCCCTTTAATGTCGCTGAGCTTCTAATGCGCATCAAAGCGATTCTTCGTCGTGTTGGCTTGGAACGTCAACGTCAGACGATGTGTAGTACCGTTCAAACGATCAGTGACCAGCTTAATAGCTTACCCCTCACAAGTACGGAAGCTGAACTATTGAGCTACTTGGTAAAAAACCAAGGAGTCGTGATTTCAAAAGCAGAGCTTCAAACTGAAGTGTTAAAGAAAGAGCTGAGTCCTTTTGATCGCAACCTTGATATGCACATCAGTAACATACGTCGCAAGTTAGTTGAAGCGGGGCTTTCCAAGCAACATATCAAAACCTTCCGTGGCAAAGGTTACAGTTATTTAGAGGCTGTAAACCGTTAATGAAGCTCCGGTGTCCACCTTTTATTGCAAAACGTAAAGATAGCTTAGCGTTCAAGTTATTTAGTTGCATGACCGCAATTGTCATTAGTATTTTGGTCGTGCAATCCTTAGCGGAACAAGCTCTGGTGAAAGCCATGTTGAAAGTGCCCGATAGTGTGCGAGAAGAAATGCTAGACCTTGCACATCAAGCCAATGTATTGATTGAGCACGGAGACATGGACGAACTTGCTGACTGGGCAAATGCGCAAAACTTTTATTTATTTGTGTTGAATGAACATCAGCAACCAGTTACGCACCGTCTGATGCATCCGCACTTCGAGTTCAAACTTCAATTTAAGAGAAGCATTGATGATCAACTTGAGGGGAAAGTGAATCGCCCCATCATCAATATTCCTTTAGTTCATGGCAATACTTTAGTGATTCAATTGCCACATCGACTGCACCCTGCAAATGACTTCATTCTGTATTTCTCTATTCTCAAAGTCGTGATTGCAGTGGTTATTTTGGCGCTCTTTTCGCTGCTAATGGCACGTAACTTACAGCAACCATTGGATCGATTGAGAGAAGCAAGCAAAAAGCTATCTAATGGCGATTTTAATGTCAGTGTCGTGAAAGAGCTGAAGTCGAGCACGCGTGAGTTTAACGAGTTAGCGCAAGATTTCGATCACATGACGCAACAGATTCATTCTCTCGCTGAAAAGCAGCGACTGCTTATAAGAGATGTCTCTCACGAATTGAGAACGCCGTTAGCGAGGCAGAACTTGGTTCTGCATCTTTTGCGAAAGCGTGTTGGAGAAAGTGAGCAAAGCCTAGTGGCAAGGCTAGAAGATGAAGCAAAAGAGCTAAACCATTTGATCAGCGATATATTGGAGTTCAGTCGCTTGGAAAATGCGCGCTTCGACAAAGCCACGAAACGCTGTGATTTAGAAGTTTTGCTCTCCCCGCAAGTAGAACGTTGCAAAATAGATTTGAAGTCAGAACAGACGTTGTCTTTCCGCTCAGAAGCTGTATGTGCTAAAGCCATTTGTGAAGAAACGCTGGTCATTCGTTGTTTGAACAATCTTATTGGTAATGCCATTAAATATTCAGGACCAGCATCTCAGATAGAAGTTTCTCTGGAAAATTATGTCAAAGAAGGGCAGCAGTTCACCACCATGTCAGTATCTGATGATGGGCCTGGTATTCCAGAGAACAAGCTGGTCGATATTTTTGATCCGTTTACACGCTTAGATGCTTCTAGAGATAAAAAGCTTGGTGGCTACGGTTTAGGTCTTGCGATTGTCAAAGAATCCATGCGTATTATGGGTGGAGCAGTCACGGCGAAAAACCGTGAGCAAGGCGGTTTGAGGGTTACTTTAGTGTTCAAGCAATAAGTATGATTAAGTCGTAATTTTTGTGATTAATGTCACATTATCATGGCGCATCATCAGAGAGTACTTTACAAAAGTTTGCAAATGCAAAGAATGTAAATTTAATGCAAATGGTAATACTTATCACTTATATTCACCCGCGAAATAATTAAGAGGGAATCGCATTCAACAAGTATGTGACCCGAAAAATAATAATCGGAGTGAAAGGATATGTTTACTAAGAGCCATTTGGCGTTAGTGATCGGTGCAGTGTTAGCAACACCTGCAGTGGCGGAAGTTCAAACAGACGAACATGTAGTTGTAGAAGGTCGAGAGTTCGGCTACAAGGCAGATACAAACAGTACAGCAATGCGCATGGAAATGACGCAGCTGGAAACGCCGGGACAAGTAGCGGTTATCGATGAAACGGTAATTGATGAGCAGCGTGCAAGTACACTTGGTGAAGTGCTACGTAACGATGCAAGTGTTAGCGCGGGTGGTACAAGCCGTAACCGCGAACGTTTCTCTCTACGTGGTTTTGAACTTAGCAGTTCAGACGGTTTTCTTCGTGATGGTCGTCAACACTGGTCACACTACCGTCAGCCAATTGAGCTTTTAGAGCGTGTTGAAGTGCTTAAAGGTCCATCAGGTCTGCTATACGGTAAATCTGAGCCGGGTGGTTTGGTAAACATGGTTTCGAAAAAACCAACAACTCAAACACAAGCAAGTTTGAGTCAAGATCTAGGTTCGAATGATCACTCACGCACTGTGCTTGATGTGAGTGGCGCGCTAAATGATGCAGAGACACTGCGAGCGCGCGCAATTTTTGCCAAAGAAAGCTACGGCTCTTGGCGCAGGTACGGTGATGGCACTGAGCCTAAAACAGATCGTACGGTAGCTGGCCTAGTGGTTGAGTACGATATCACAGACAACTTTATGGTATCGGCTCATTACGATCGCACGAAAGACGACGGTAGCGTGGACTCTGGCGCATACATTGTTGATGGCAAAGCGGTTCGCGGTGATAAGTACATTTGGGATGCGCAGTGGTCTGAAATTGATAACGAAGTAGAAAACTACGGTGTCGATATTAATGCGCAAGTCACGGATAACGTGAACGTAAAAGCAGGTTACAACCGCCAAGACTTTAAGCGTTTTGATGTAGAGTCTTACCCTAAGTTTGATCAGTATGAAGAGTTAAATACGATTAAGCATCGAGGCAACGATCGCTCCGATAATTGGGTATTTGATACTGCATATATAGATGTGACGACGGACTTTACTTTGTTCGGTACGGAAAACACGTTGTTAGTGGGCGCTAACTACTTAGATTACAGTTATGATCGCTTTATGGCATTTCATAATGAGGCGAGTATTGCGCCAGGAGAAACGGTGCCTAAGCCTAGCTATAGTAGTTCGAGGAAATCACCAACAGCTGAGTACGATACTTGGGGTATCTACGCGCAAAATATGATGACGATTAATGATTACTGGCAAGTGCTTGCAGGTGTTCGTTATGACGAAAAGCGTGATGATGAACTGACCGAAAACCAAGTTTCTCCAAAGTTAGGTGTGATATTCCACCCAGCGACGAATGGCTCGGTTTACGTTCAGTATTCTGAAAGCTTCATGCCTCAAGGTGAAGTCAGCAACGGTAGTCGTACCTACATCAATGAAGGTGAGAAACTCGACGCTGAGCGTGGTATCTCTTATGAAATCGGTACGAAGTGGGAACTGTTTGATCAGCGTTTATTTGTATCTGGTGCTGTGTTTGATATCACGTTAGAGAACATCTCGCTGGATGTTGAAAGCGGCAAAGACGCGGGCGGCAATCTCCTACACAAGAAAACGCAAGGTGGTGAGCAAGTTCACAAAGGCGCTGAGTTAATGGCTCAAGGTTTTGTGACCCCAGAGTTGTCGCTAACCGCTTCTGCAATGTATTTGGATGCAGAGCTTAAGAAGGCAGAAAGATATGAAGGTAACCGCCCTGTAGACGTGCCAGAGTTCTCGGCAAGTCTATGGTCTAGCTACAAGGTTCAAGACAACACTAACTTAAACCTTGGTTTGATTTATGAAGGTGATCGCTACGGTGATGCAAAGAACACCTTCAAGAAAGATGGCTACGCTCGCGTTGATATGGGCGTGTCATACAAACATAAGTACGATGAGAACTTGGATATTATTGCTCGATTCAATGTCGAAAACTTATTCGATACTGACTACTTCGCAGGTGGTGGTAGCACGAATGGCGAGCAAAAAGGTGCGAGTGGGGTTGTGGTTGGAGAAAGCCGCAACTACATGGCAACAATCCAGTTCAAGTACTGATAACAATTTGATTATTAAAGGGGAAGGGTAGTCTTCCCCTTTGGTCGTTTTTGGAACACAGAAATATAACTCGTATGAATCTAATGAAATCAAGTATCGCTCTGTTGATATCATCGGTTTTGATTCCCGCTCACGCGGCGAACTTAAACGATGCACAAGCTGTGCAGAGTAAAACAAACCAGTCGTCGGCGGTAAGCCAAAAACGTATTGATGCAAGCGCAGAAAAATCACTTACTCTAGAAGCTGAAATTGAGCAGCTGCAAGAGGAAGTCGGTAACTTGAAGATTTATCGCGATCATCTTGCAAGCCTTGTTGAGAGCCAAAATCAAGAAGTTGATAGCTTGAACGAGCAAATTGAGCAGATTGCTCAAACTCGTCAAGGTGTCGTGCCTTTGATGTATCACATGCTTGAAGGCTTAAAAGCGCTCGTTGCTAACGACAAACCTATACGCAAAGCGCAACGTGAGGAACGAATTGCAAAGCTGGATTCCATGATGACGCGTGCAGACGTTGCGGATGCAGAGAAGTTTCGTCGTATTTTAGAAGCGTACCAAATTGAAATGGATTACGGCACCAAGCTTGGCGTTTACCAAGGCAAGATTAACCTGGGTGACAATGAAGCTGTGGAGGCGGACATTCTCTATTTAGGGCGTTTGTCTTTGGTAGCACGTAGCTTATCTGGTGAGACATTCTGGAGCTGGTCACAGCAACAACAAGCATGGCAACAAGTGGGTTCTGAGCAAAAATCAGAGCTAGATAAAGCGTTCGCTATGGCGAATAAACAGATCGCGCCGAGTATGTTAACTCTGCCAGTGTCGTTAACCGCTGCGGAGGGCAAATAAATGATGAAAAAATGGTTATCGGTTGCACTAATCTCGACAGCCGCATTAATGCCTCATACAACTGTTGCTAGTGATGCGTTGTTACAAAAGGCGCAGCAAGAAAATCGTCAACAGCAATCGCACAATGTCACGCGTGAATCAGGTTTTAAGAAAACAGAGCAAGAGCTACAGGCTATAAAGAATAAATTGGCCGCAGAGCGAGCTGCTCTTCAAGCAGAAGCGGATTCATTAAGTGTTACTTTCGGTGAAAACGAAGCGGAACTGGCGCAGCTAGAAGAAAAGCTACGTCTAGAAACCGGGAGCTTAGGTGAGCTATTTGGCGTCGTTCGCCAGAACGCAAAAGAGCTAGAGTCAGAGCTCAAGAGCTCAGTAACGGGTGTAGATGCAAACTCATATCAGAAAGATATCGATGCTATTGTTGCGGCTAAATCACTGCCAACGTTGACCCAACTTCAGGCGATGTGGCACAGCATGGAAGAACAAATCAAAGCAAGCGGTGAAATGGCAAACGTCTCTTTCACACTGCTAAATGGCGAAGGTCGTGAACAAACGGTTAATGGTGTTCGTCTTGGTTCTATGGCGCTGCTGGATGAGACTGGCTACGTTAAGTGGAATGGTCAACGCGGAGACGCGGTAAACTATCTTCGTCAGCCTGAGAACGGTCCAACAGCGAATACTATTTCCTCTGGTGACATTGATGCACTTGTCATTGATCCGTCACGTGGCATTCTTCTTGAACAGCTTGCAAACTCACCGACTTTGGCTGATCGCCTAAATGCGGGTGGCGTTGTCGGCAAAATCATCCTTGGCTTATTGGCTATCGGCCTATTGATTGCGCTCGTACGTGGTGCATCACTGATGATTTCGCGCCAGAAAATCATGAAGCAACTGAAAACCCCAGCGCAGCCAGGAAACAACCCTTTGGGTCGCGTGCTTGCGGTATACCAGAAAGACAAGCATCGCAGCGTAGAAGCGTTAGAACTACGTCTTTTGGAAGCTGTTGTTGATGAGCAAACCCACCTAGAAAAAGGGTTGTCGATGCTTAAGCTTCTTGCAGCTCTAGCTCCTATGCTTGGTCTACTAGGCACGGTAACGGGTATGATCGAAACCTTCCAGGTCATCACTCAATTTGGTAATGGTGATCCGAAAGTAATGGCGGGTGGTATTTCAATGGCACTTGTGACTACCGTACTTGGCCTTGTTTCAGCCATGCCTTTGCTATTAGCGCACAACGTATTGAGCTCTCAAGCAGAAAATATTCGCAGTATCTTAGAAAAACAAGGCATCGGTTTAGTTGCAGAACAAGCTGAGCGTGATATGCCGAGTAACAAAAGCCATTCTAACACCTTAGCGGAGAACGCAGCGTAATGGAGCAGATCCTACTCAGCACATTGGGTTTGATCAGTGAGGATTGGGCCACAACCTTGATGAGCTTTATGCAGCAAGGTGGTCAAATCCTATGGTGGTTGGCCGCCGTCGTGGCGGTGTGCTGGCTGTTGGTTATGGAGCGAGTTATTTATCTCACAACGGTTTTCCCTGGGGTAAAAAAACAGCTTTGTGAGCAGTGGCAAGCAAGATCAGAGCACCACTCTTGGTACGCGCATCAAATCCGTGAAGGATGGATTGCAAAAGCGCAAATCGAACTGCGCCAAAACCTATCGACTATTAAGCTACTTGTGGCGGTTTGCCCAATGCTAGGGTTGTTAGGGACGGTGACAGGCATGATTACGGTGTTTGACGTAATGGCATCGCAAGGCAGCAGCAATCCGAAATTGATGGCTTCTGGTATCTCACTTGCTACGCTGCCAACCATGGCGGGTATGGTAGCAGCGCTTGCGGGCATGTTTATTCATGCTCGCCTTAGCAAAGTGTGTGAACGAAAAGCTATCCAGTTAGAACAATCTTTAAGGAGTCAAAAGTGAGACTCGGACGCAGACCTAACCAACAAGATGAAGCTCAAGTCGATTTAACCTCGATGCTTGATATCGTCTTCATCATGTTGATCTTCTTCATTGTGACCAGTTCGTTTGTACGTGAATCCGGTGTAGAAGTGAATCGCCCTCAGGCTTCTAATGTAGTAAGCCAAAAAGACGCGGGCATTTTTATCGCAGTAACGGCAGCGAATGATGTGTACATCGACAAACGAGTGGTTGATATTGAGCGTGTTGAGGCCTCTATTGAGCACCTGTTACTTGATCAGCCTGATGCTTCGTTAGTTATCCAAGCTGACGAGCATGCTTACAATGGCACTGTCGTGAAAGTGATGGACGCTGCAAAGGCGGCAGGTGTGAAGAACATTGCATTGGCGGCGGAGAAACCTTAATGGGCAGGCTGTTACTTGCACTACCAGCATCACTGTTAATTTCTGTGAGCTTGTTTAGCTTTATGGCGTGGATGGTTGATAAAGGCAACCAGCGTGCGCCAGAAGCTTCAGAAGCCGTTCGTTTTGATATGGTGATGGTAGAGAATGAAGCAGACGTGCAGCGTCGTCAACGTTCAGTGCCGGAGCAACCAGAACCACCTCAAGCGCCGGAGCCAATGGATCTGTCTCAAGCTGACACTCAAATGGAACCAATGAGTCAGATGACGCCAGTCAGTGCTTTAGGTTTAAACACTGCCCTTGAAGGCATCGCGATTAGTGCACCAAACTTGAAGGGAACAATGGGCAACCAGCAAGCACTGCCGTTGTATCGTGTTGATCCTCGCTATCCAAGTAAGGCGCTGAAACGTAGAGTGGAAGGTTATGTCATTATGCGTTTCACGATCGATGCAACTGGACGACCAAAAGATATTGAAGTGATCGAGGCTGAGCCCGAGCGCATGTTTGAAAGGGAAGCAATCCGTGCGCTTAAAAAATGGAAGTATCAGCCAAAAGTTGAGGATGGTGTGTCAATTGAGCAGTTCGGACAAACCGCTAAAGTGGAGTTCAAGTTAGCCAAATGATGAAAAAATTCTTAATCGGTACGGTATTAAGCCTGAGTGCACTCTCAACCATTGCCAGTGAGTTAAGCCAATACACCGCAGCGAGAGTTCAACGAGCACATAATTTGGCTCAAGAAGAGAAACTGAAAGAAGCGATTTCATCTCTTGAAGCTATGGAGCTTTCTCGTGGATATGACCAAGCTTATGTCGCTCGAATGTTGGGTATTTTTTACTGGCAGAACGAGCAAACTCAAGCGGCGATTAAGCAACTTGAGTTGGCAGTCAATAGTGGTTTGCTACAAGATGAGCAAGCATGGCAAACCCGAAAAATGTTGGCTGATATACTGCTGAACGAGCAACGTTTTTCTAAGGCTTTACCTCATTACTATGCCTTGAGCAAAAACATTCCTAAAGGTCAAAAAGCGCATGAGCTATGGCTGCGTATTTCCCAATCTCATTATCAACTGAGTCAGTGGCAAAAAGTGCTTTCAGCAATGGCTCGTTATGAGAAATTTGGTCAGCCAGACAAGCTTGGCGCATTGTCGATAAAGCTTTCTGCTGAGCTAGAACTGAAAAAGTGGAAGCCGGCAATCTCGACCATCAAACGCTTAATCGTGATTGAACCTGAGCGAATTGAATGGTGGCGTCAGCTTGTTGCTCTATACCTACGGGTTGATGACAACAAACGTGCCCTAGACTCTTTGGCGTTGGCAAAACTGAAAGGGTTACAACTTAGCCAAGATGACTTAAAGCTGCTGGCACAATTGTACGCGAAACGAGGTATTCCTGAGAGAGCTGCGTTGGTGATGAACGAGCTAGAGGATGTAAACTCGAATAGTAAGCTAAAAGCTCAGCAAGCAACGTATTGGCAAATGGCAAAAGAGTGGGAAGAGTCTATTGATAGCTGGCGTATTGCAGCTCAGCTAGATAGGCAGTATTACTGGAACTATTCTCAACTGTTGGTGCAAGAAGGCCATTATAAAGATGCCATTGCCGCGCTCGATAAGGTCAGAGGTCGTAAAGCGGATGTTGCACTTATCAAAACTCGCGCTTACTACAAACTTAAGCGGTTTGACGATGCGCTCGCTAATGCCAAAAGAGCGAATGAGATTAAGCCATCGAATCAGGCAAAGAGTTGGGTTAAGTATCTATCACAGCTACGCAAAGTAGAATCGACGCAGAACTCATAGCGAACATTTTTATTAAATACCCGAGCTCAGTCTCGGGTATTTTTTTGTCTAAAGTCATAAAGGCTATTTATTGTATGAGCTTTTCATAAAAAGCTAATGCATCAAATGGTCGGGAGAAAAAAGGGCTTTTCTCTATATATTCTTGATGTACCTTGCTCAGTGTTTCAAACTTTTCTCTCGATGTAGGTTCGATATGAAAAGTTAGGCTTTCAGTCGATTCTACAAGCTTTAATGTTGAGGTTCTTGAAGCGTTATTTTTTGCTATTAATAGATAATATGCTAGCTCTTGCTTCTCTTTTAATACACAAGCCTCAAAAGCTTTCTCGCTTAAAAACGGCAGAACAGGAGTTAATGCTTCTATATGCTTCTTTGAATACTCTAGGGTTTGTTTGTCAGGTGTATTCTGGTCTGCCATAGATTCGCACAGCTTTATCTTAGCACCATAATTATCGATAGATTGGCTTACGTTGTTAAACAAACTGGCTTCAAACTTTTCACTTGCGAAAGTGACACTTGAGAAAAGTGATAAGAGAATTATTCCAACATTCTTGTTCATATTTTTCCTTCTGAACTACACCATAACGTTTGGCTAGCATCAGAAAATCTTCTCTATCTAACCCTGCACTAACTTCTTAGCTTACCTTTTTTATCTAGTTTATGGATAGCTTTTAAGCTTTTCATTAAATATACATAAAGGCGCATTTTGGTGGAGTCTATCCCACTTTTTAGTATTGGAAATATCATTAAATTTTGAGTCATTAAAATTGATAGGGTTATTATCTAGAGGGTAGGCAATCGGTAACTCGCATTGGGCCAAATAGCTAAAACATGTGCAAGCCAAGCTGAATTGAAAAAGTAAACAATGTAAATTAAATGCCAATACGAATGATTATCACCTAAATTATGCCCCACATTTATTGGTGATGATTGTTTCTATGTTGCTTAAAAGCAAAGGTGTTCAAACTTGGGCTCGCCGCCTACATATCTATATTTCGATGGCTCTTCTCTTAGTTACGCTGTTTTTTGCAGTAACTGGTATTACCCTCAATCGCCCCGAATTGTTTGAACGCAGTGAACCTATCATTCAACAACATACTCTGACGGTTCCGCACTCAGTTCTATTCTCACATTCAGATACCTTTCAACCTAATCGTGAAGAACTGGTAGCTTTCTTGACTAAAGAAACCGAGCTTCGCGGCACTCCCTCCGCACTAGATGTGTATACCGAAGTTGAGCAAGGTGAGTTGTTACTCGGAGAGCTTTCTATGGATTTTAAAGGCCCGGGTTATAACGCTACGGTCTTTATTGATATGACTACTGGTGCAGCAGACGTCGAAACGACGCACTACGGTATTGTTGCGCTGCTGAACGATCTACATAAAGGACGCAACAGTGGTGGGATTTGGAAGTGGTTTATCGACGTCACTGCGCTTTTGATGGTGTTTTTTGTTCTTACAGGCGTGTGCTTGTTACTGCCTAAGAAGAAGACGCTCAGAACGTCAATGCAATGGATGAGCTTTGGTACGTTACTGTCGCTCGTAATTTATTTTGTTGCTGTTCCATAACAGCTTTTTTAGAGAACACTTATGTTGAACACAGGAAGATTTTTCCGCCGTAATCACTTTTGTAAAGCCGCTTTGATCGCGGCTTTTACTCCTTTCTCTCTTTCCGCGGCGCCTCTACCAGATAACGCGAAGGTCGACTTCGAACTCGAACTTCCAAAGATAGATACCTCAATGTATGCACGCCCTTATGTGGCGGTTTGGGTTGAAAACGATCAGCGTAAACCGGTTAAAACCATCCAGTTATGGGTAGGGAAAGACGAATGGTTAAAAGATCTACGCAGCTGGTGGAGAAAAGCGGGTCGTTATGATCGTGAACTTGTTGATGCGGTGACTTCTGCAACACGTCCTGCTGGTCAATACCGCTTTGTCTGGGATGGAACCAATGACGCAGGGGAGCGTTTGGAACAAGGAAATTACACGTTGTACGTCGAGGTCGTTCGTGAACACGGTGGGCGAAACTACTTGCGTCAAAAAATAACGCTAGCGGACAGTGACGTGCGCTATGAGCTTAAACCAACACAAGAGACGGGTGTCATCACCGTCAATTATCAAGTTAAGTGATTAAAGGACACAACAATGAAAACCAAAATGAAAGCAGTGGCATTGGCGAGTGTAATGGCAATGGGATTGGCTGTAACCACCACCGCACAAGCACATCCACGTTGGGTTCTGCCCTCTCACTTTACGGTTTCTAAAGAAGGCGGTGACTGGCTGACATTTGATGTTACTGCCTCTCACGGAACGTTTGTTTTTGATAAGCCTGCGGGTAGTGATCAGGCATTTGTGGTGATGCCGGATGGCCGCTCTGAGCGTCCTAACTTTGTTGTTCGTGGCAAGCGTCGCTCTATGTTTGATTTCTTTTTTACAGAAGAAGGCACGCACAAAGTCGCGATTAATAATCAGCCGAGCTACTACACACAATACAAAGCGGGCCGTCGTGATACGGTGAAATGGGCGCGAGCAAACAAAGCTGAGCGTGGTGACGTGCTTCCTGAGCAAGCGCGTGATGTGGTTACTCAACTAAGTTACACCCGAGCAGAAAGCTACATTACGGTTGGTATGCCAACGGACAAAGCGTTGGAGATTGAAGGCAAAATGCTGGAGATGAAACCGATCACGCATCCATCGGACATCATTGAAGGTGAGCCTGTGACTTTCCAGTTTTTCTTTAACGGAGAGCCACAAGAGGGCGTTACTGCTGAGATTACACGTGAAGGTACCATGTACCGAAACCATCAAGAACAAATCGATGTGGTGAGCGATAAAGATGGCAAAGTGATCTTCACGCCAGAAGTCGCTGGGCGCTACTTAATGAAAGCGAACTACAAAGGTGAATTAAAAGATAATCCATTGGCGGATAAAGCGAGTGCCAATGTTCATCTTACGTTTGAAACTCAACTTAACTAATCGAATTAGGCTCAGCAATTGCTGGGCCATTTTGGAATTATCATGAATAACACTTCTCTTCTAAAAGCGGTTTTGCTTTTTTCTGGATTTGCGTCCTTTCACGCTGCTGCACATTTTCCTCTGATGAGCTGTCACTTGGCGCAAGATAAAGTGATTTGTGAAGCGGGCTACTCGGATGGATCGACAGCGGTCGACTACGATGTCGAAATGTACGATTACGACGACAATCTGATCGCCAAAGAAAAAACAGATAAGCGTTCCATCGCAGAATTTACTCACCCTGAAACAGATTTCTATTTGGTATTTGATGCCGGACATGAAAGCCCGGTGGAAGTGGATATCGTTGAGCTGAAAGAGAAATGAGTGTACAGAAAGTTCGCCCTGATGATGGTAACCGAGAAGGAAAGTGGGTCGCACTGACAATCGCAGCAATTCTCAGTTCAGCAGCCATACTTATGCCCTACCATCAGGTCGCGACTGAAAAGCCAGACATGCAGTCTCATCAAGTGTTAATCACGGATTTACATCAAAATGAGTTGGGGTTGATCGCTGAGCTTAAGCTCGCTCATGAAGAGATTCGTGATTTGCAGTTAGATACCGGAACTTGGCCTGAGATCTCTGATATGGAGGTGCTTTGGATTGCTCCGTTCGTGAAAGACCAAAACTGGAAGCGTAAAGGTTCTCATCAGTGGCAACGAATTGATGACGGTGTCTACATTGGCGTGAAGACCAGTGCCCAAGGCTCTGCTTCCATGCTGTTGGATAGCCGCAGTTCTCAAGCTGATATTTGGTTTAATGATTCTAGCCGTTCGTTAAATGTGGAGGGACTAAGCGATCTAGCTAAACGCCACGATTTCGGCTGGAAACAAATCGTTCTGTCAGACTCTTCCTCTCACTCTCACGCCCATTAAGACAACATAATTGATAAGTACTATGATCAAACGCTCTCTTTTACGTCGTATTCTTACAGCCACCGCGTTATTGACGGTGTCTTCTACTGGCTTTGCTGCCGATAAACTCAGTATTGGTATTACGCTTCAACCTTATTACAGCTATGTTAAAGCCGTTGTTGGTGAGAAGGCGGACATCATTCCTTTGGTTGATGCTGGTTTTAATCCTCACAACTATTTGCCACAACCTAATGATCTTAAGCGCTTAAATGAAATGGACGTAATAGTGATCAATGGTATTGGTCATGACGATTTTGCACTGAAAGTGATCAAGGCTTCTCAGCGTGATGATCTCGTGGTTATCGAGGCGAACAAAGAAGTGCCTTTATTGCCTGCTATGGGGCAGTCTGTTGGTCAAGGAGCAGTGAACCCTCACACCTTTGTCGGTTTATCAACAACCATTCAAAAGGTTTACACCATCGCGAGTGAGCTAAGCCAATTGGACCCAGACAATGCTACGTTCTATCGCCAAAATGCTCGTAAATACGCGAAAACATTTCGCCTGATGAAGCGTGATGCAATGTTGTCTCTTGGTGAGTTGGACACGGCTGGTATGAAGGTGGCGACAACCCACAATGCTTACGGATATATCCTTCAGGAGTTTGGTGTTGACGTTGCCGCTGTCATTGAGCCTGCTCATGGTGTAGAACCAAGTGCAAGTCAGCTACAGGAAACGATAGAGAAAATTCGTGAATCGGGCATTGATGTTCTGTTTTATGAGCTCAATATGCCGAATCGCTTTGTTGATACCATCGAAGAGGCGACTGGGGTGCAGCTTTATCGCTTTTCTCACATGACTCACGGTGAGTATGAGGCCGATAAAGTTGAGGTTGAGATGCGAGATAATGTGGAAACACTAATCGAAGCCATGAAATTTGTGGCGAGTAAGCGAGCAGGGGAAAAGGCGTAATGACTGGACCTTCCGTTTCCTTAAGTAACGTGGGCCTAAAATACGCCGACAATATCATTTTGCAGAATATCAGCGCCGAATTCGAGAACGCGAAATGTCACGTGATTATGGGACCGAATGGTGGTGGGAAAACTTCTTTGCTTCGTTCGGTACTTGGACTTACGCCGTTTTCGGGAAACATTGCACTCAATTGGCCAGAGCCATCAGCTGCATCGGGGAAGATAGGGTATGTGCCACAAAAAGCGATGTTTGAAGCAAGCCTCCCGTTAACCGTGATGGATTTTGTACTGCTTAACCAAACCCGTATCCCTCTATTTTGGCGACGTAAAACGAAACAAACTCAACATGCCCTGGCCCAGCTGGATCGCGTGGGTATGGCAACGCGTAGCGACCGTCGTATGGGGCAACTCTCTGGCGGTGAGCAACAGCGTGTTTTGTTTGCGCAAGCTTTACTGGATGAGCCCAATTTATTGGTTTTAGACGAACCTACAACTGGCATGGATGAGCAAGGTGTTCGATATCTTGAAGGTTTGATTCATGAAGTCGTTGGAGAAGGCAAAACGGTACTGGCAGTACACCATGACGTGACCGCAGTGCGCCGTTTAGATGCGCAGGTCCATGTTGTAAATCGTCAAATTGTGGCGTCAGGGCACCATTCAGATGTACTAAGTCCTGATCGTATAGAAACATTATTCAAGCACTACACAGCAAAAGTGGAGGCTGCATAATGGATTGGTTGCGAGAGTTAGCGGTTAGCGGCGTTGAAGCTGGATGGTTAAGCGATAGCTTTTCTTATGCTTTCATGGTGAACGCAATTGTTGCAGCGCTGATATTAGGACCATTACTTGGTGGTCTTGGTACATTAGTCATCGCCAAGCGACTGGCTTTTTTCTCTGAAGCGGTTGGGCATGCTGCGCTTACCGGAATCGCGATTGGTGTGTTGCTCGGTGAGCCGCCAGAGAATCCGATCATCGGATTGTTTAGCTTTTGTATGATTTTTGCGCTGTTGCTTCACTTTGTTCGTAATCGTACGAATGTACCTTACGACACACTGGTTGGGGTTTTTCTTGCACTAGCGTTAGCGGTTGGTGCTGCGCTGTTAATGTACGTTGCTCGCAAGATCAACATTCACATGTTGGAGAACGTGTTGTTTGGCTCGATCTTGACTGTGACGGACAACGATATCCTTATTTTAGCGATCAGTTGTTTGATCATATTACTGCTTCTTATTCCAACGTTTAACCGCATTTTGCTGACTTGTATTAGCCCGGATATTGCACGTGTACGCGGCTTTAATACCAGCTTTTATGATTACTTATTTGTCATGATGATCACCTTGGTCACCATCGCCGCGGTAAAGATTATTGGCGCTGTATTGGTTGGTGCATTGCTACTGATTCCTGGTGCAACGGCTCGGTTATTGACTAAACGCATGGGCAGTTTTGTTCTCCTTTCTTCTTTATTGGCAACCATTGCGTGTTTAGTAGGAACCATACTGCCGATGGAGCTTGAGCTACCAGTGCCATCAGGCGCATCCATCATCATTGTTTCTGCGGCATTTTTCCTAACAGCAACGGTTTACCGAATTATCCAAAAAGCGTAACCCTTTTTATAAAGTAATGAACATGAAGATAAAAAAATTAGCGATAACTTTTGGTTTGGTTATAGCGACAACACTTCCATCGTTGGCAAGCGCCAAAGACATTTTAACCAGCACTCCCGTCACGTACATGTTGTCTGAGCAACTCATGAAAGGTACAGGGATAGAGACTCAGTATCTGCCTCCAAAGCGTTACGGCGTTGAGCGTCTTGAGAACTGGTTCGCAAATAAAGGTACAGAGCAAGTTAAGCAAGCGGGTCAAGCCGCGACGGTTGCTATTACTCTTGGTGCGATTTGGAAACAAGACCCGACTTATGTTTACGCTCGACAGGGCAACATTCACTTGATTGAAATCGATGCATCGCAGGCCATTTCTCCTAGAGCTCAAGGAGTTGCAGTTCTGACATTGGAAAACGGGTCAACATCGAAGTACGCATGGCTGAACCCTACAAACTTAATCCGAATGGCGGGCATTGTTGGAGAGGATCTACAACGTGTATATCCTGAACACCAAAAGGCGATTCAAACGAATCAACAGGCTCTTATGCTCAATGTGCGTGAACTGATCAACCAACAACAGGCAGAGATCTTCGATAAAGGCATCGATTCAGTGGTACTGATGAGTGAGTCATTAGAGGACTTTGCCTCTGGCAACCAATTGTTTGTGGTTGGGCGCGAATTTAAGCCGGAACTTGAGTGGACAGAAGAAGACAAATTATCTTTAAAAGCTCAGTTTGAACAAGATAAAACGCTATGGTTAGTGACGGATAAACGACCGTCGAAAACCTTGACATCGCTTATTAAACCGAGCCGCATACTGCAAATTGATGTTATTGACCGCTGGGGCAGTAACGGTATCAAAACTGAGAAGCCACTCGCACGTTGGGAGATGTGACACGTAAAAAGCCACAGATTTTATGATGGGGAGTGAAAAGTTCCCTATTTTTTTGTGATTAAGCTCAAAATGTGAGCATTGATACCACTGGTTGCATAAGAAAGTGTTTGTTTCATTTCTATTTCATTACTACTTTGTTATGTGTTCGTTGCGATTGATTCGGATTTAATCTGTTTCTAAGCGAACCGGTACAAACAACTATACGGATGTTAACAATGAAAATGAAAACTCTAGCCGTTGCAGTGGCGGCACTAGCATGTGGTTCACAGGCCTTCGCAGCAGAAGTTTACAACAGCGATGGTACATCTTTATCGATCGGCGGTCACGTTTCAGTTGGCGTGGGTGAGTATTTCGAAGAAGAAGTAAAAGTTCACCAAGTGTCTCCACGTATCAATGTTGCGGGCAAGAAAGACATTGGCAACGGTATCACTATCGACGCTAAAGGCGAATGGGCACTTAACTACCTAAATGGTGGTAGCCAGTCGTTTTCAACTCGTTTGGGCTACATCGGCGCGACCCACCAGCAGTTTGGCCGTTTAGTGGGAGGTACACAGTGGTCTCCGTACTACGATGTCGCTGGCGTTGCGGATCTACCAATCGCGTTCGCGAACGACTTTTTGTACGACAATCACAACAATCTAGGTACTGGTCGTGCTGAAAAAATGATCAGCTACCGTAAAAGCTTTGAGTTTGGCGAAGGTTTTGCTTTCAACCTAGGTCTTGGTTGGCAAGGTGAAAATGATGATAGAGGCCTATCATTACAACAAAACCCTAACACAGGTCTTCCAGAATACGTTTCTAAAGGCAGCAAGTATGACCAACGTGGTCAAATCGCACTGAGCGGCTCTGTTGCGGGCTTTGGTCTAGGCTACGTATACAGCGGCGGTGATGTTGAGAATTCTGGTCTAGGTACTAAAACTGCTGAATCACACCTTGTTTCTGTAAATTACGGTGAGTATGGCTCTGGTCTGTACGCAGCTGTTGTATACGGCATGAACGAATACTTCTACGAGATGCGTGAAGAAACTACTCAGATTGAGGGCCTACTAGCGTACGGAGTCAACAATTGGACGTTCAGCGTTAACTACGAAGGTGTAGAAGACGACAAAGACAACAAGACAGTTTCAAGCGAAACTGCGCTACAAGCAGAGTACGCAGTAACTCCTGCATTCGTTACTTTCGCTGGTTACCAGTTTGACCTAGGTAACGACTACAACAATGAAGAGAACGACTACTGGACTCTAGGTGCTCGTTACTACTTCTAATAAATAGGCCAGTTTCTACTGCCTAAACACATTTATTGTGTTAACGCCTACTCGTTGTGAGTAGGCGTTTTTCTTTCTGCTATCCTTTGGCTATAAGAGACGCTAGTCATTCTGTGCTTAGGTAACCCCACTCTTTGTTTAGAGAGTGCGTCTATAAAAAATGCCCGCAACTTGCGGGCATTTTTGTTGTTAGAAGAGATGCAGTTCTATTAATACGCTTATTTTTTATCGAGTAAATCGAGGAAGAAGGCATACTCTAGCGCATCTTCTTTTAAGCGCTTAAATCGACCAGATGCGCCGCCGTGTCCGGCTTCCATATCGGTTTTGAACAACAAGACGTTATCGTCTGTCTTCATTTCACGAAGTTTGGCGACCCACTTCATTGGTTCAAAGTACTGTACTTGAGAGTCGTGCAAGCCAGTCGTTACCAACATGTTCGGGTAGTTTTGCGCCTTGATGTTGTCGTAAGGCGAGTAACTCAACATATAGTCATAGTATGTTTTGTTATTTGGGTTACCCCATTCATCATACTCATTGGTGGTCAATGGAATCGATTCATCGAGCATGGTGGTTACCACGTCCACAAACGGAACATGTGCACCGATACCGCGGTACAGTTCTGGTGCTTGGTTGATGATAGCCCCCATTAAGAGACCTCCTGCAGAGCCACCAACAGCGAAGACTTTATCTTTCGCGCCGTAGCCTTGTTCAACCAAACCTTTAGTCACATCAATAAAGTCGTTGAATGTGTTTTGCTTGGTTAGTTTTTTACCGTCTTCATACCAAGGGCGGCCAAGCATTTCAGATCCACGAATATGAGCAATGGCGTAAACAAAGCCGCGATCCAATAGACTCAAACGTGTCGAGCGGAAAGTTGGCTCAATGGTTGCGCCATAAGACCCATAACCATATTGGTAGAGTGGATTCGTACCATCTTTCTTAAATAAGTCTTTACGATACACCAAAGAAACGGGTACTTCTTTACCGTCACGGGCTGTGACCATGATGCGTTCTGATTGGTAATTGTCAGGATTAAAATCACCAAGTACAGGTGTTTGCTTCATGATTTCTGACCCGCCCGTTGTTAGATCGAAATCGTAGTAGGTTCCTGGAGTGGTTAAACTGCTGTAATAAATACGAACTTTCTCGTTATCCAGCTCTAGGTTACCTGTCAAATAGGCAGCAAACGCATCGTCATTAAATGTGAGGGGGAATTCTTTTCCTGTTGAAAGCTGACGTACAGTGACGCTTGCTAGGCCGTTAGAGCGCTGCTCATAGACGATGTGATCATCGAATAACTCGAAGTCGACAAGTTGAGTGTTGTCGTCTGCGGCAATCACATCTTGCCATTTAGAGCGGTCATGTATGTCATTTTGATGAACTTTCATCAAACGGAAGTTGACGGCTTGATAGTTAGTATAAATGTAGTACCAATCGCCTAGCTTAGAAATACTGTATTCAATGCCATCTTCGCGAGGATAGAACGGTTTCGCCTTTGCTTTAGGGTTGTTCGCATCAATGATAGAGACCCCACTGGTTTCTGTACTCGAATGCCAGATATAAATATCTTCGCCATCTTTGCTTTTGCTTAGTGAGGTGTAATAGGCGCTGTCGGTTTCCTCAAAAATCAGCTCATCGTTGCTTTGTGGTGTGCCCAATACATGACGATAAACTTGGTAGCCCAATAAGGTCTGAGGATCTTTTTTGATGTAGTAAAAGGCGTTGTTATCGTTCTGCCATGCGACAGCGCTTGAGGCCCCTTCGATTTCATCTTGTAGGTAATTGCCTGTTGTCAGGTCTTTGATCTTAAGGGTGTACACGCGGCGGCTTAATGTGTCTTCGCCATACGCCAATAAGTTTTCATTCGGACTAACGTATAGGCCGCCGATACTGAAAAATTCATGTTCTTTTGCTAGTTCATTGACATCTAAAATGATTTGTTTGTCTTTGCCTGCAAAGTCTTTAGCTCGCAAATGGACTTCGTACTCGTTATCTCCGGTCACTTCACTGGAGTAGAAGTAGTTGCCTTTACGAACCGGTACTGAGTTGTCGTCTTTTGCGATACGCCCTTTAATTTCTTCAAATAGCGTATCTTGAAATGTTTCAGTGTGCTTTAGAACGGTTTCTGCGTACTGATTTTCTTTCTCTAGGTGCTGTAAAATTTCAGGGTCTTTACGTTCGTCGTCACGCATCCAGTAGTAGTTATCAACGCGGGTATCGCCATGAATAGTCATCGCGTGAGGGACTTTTTTCGCAACCGGAGCTTGAGTTTGTTGAGCAACGATCTGTGTTTGGGAGTATTGAGTCATGCTAGGAATTCCTTGATTGCTGCATCCGGCGACAAGCGCGACCGAGACGGCCAACGTAGTTAAAGTGAAACGCATCTGATTTTATCCTTATTGTACACCCAAGTGGCCTCATCCTGAGGGCTGGGCTTTCATTTTGTTAGTGGTTTTCAGTTGTCCATTCTTTGTTATGGGGTATACCGAAAAAGTGAGAATCCTCAATATTTCCGAGTTGGATACTCAATTTGAAGAGAGCTGAAAACACATTGTGTAAGCAGCTGTTATTTTTAACAAATATCAATTCGAAAGTTAAATCATTCTCATCGGGAAATCGATATAGTGTGATATGAAAAAAGGGACACACTTGTTGAGTGTGTCCCTTTTGGATTTTGAAAGTAAGCTGATAATGATCAGATAACTTGCGGTACTTCGTTTGAGTGATTGTGTGCTCGATTCACCCACATTAACCCAAGCATTGCAATTACCGACATTGCCATCATCAAAATGCCCAAAGGCATCTGGTTATGCGCTGGAAATAGTGACGCGAGCAAAGTTGCGACACCTGCCCCCAAGTTTTGCATGCCACCCAATGTCGCGCCTGCTGTTCCTGCATGGTATGGGAATGGCGCAATCGCTCCAGTTGTTGCTGCTGGGAAGAGAATACCCGCACCCAAAAAGTACACGGTTGCGCCTCCAACCAGCGTTAACGCCGTGGTCAAACCAAACAAGCCTGGGATGAGCACAATAGCAGAGCCCACAAAAATAGAGACCAAGCCTACGTTTAAAGCACGACGCTCAGAGCGACGTCTTGCGATGTAGCTAGATAAGCCTGCGCCCACCAAGTAACCTGGGATCGGCAATATAAACAGCAAACTTACCGTTGTTGCAGGTAATTCTAATACCCCACCCAATAACACCCCAGCCGCTGCTTCGAATACACCCACACCAGCGAATGTTGCAACCAGGCAAATCAAAAAGCCTTGAAAGCGACGGTCAGACAAAACGTGTTTGTAGCTTTTGGCTACTGGTTCGAATTTGCGTTTCTCTTTTGGTAGCGTCTCCATCATGCTTGTCATCATGGTGATCACAACCGCGATAGCAAATAGCGCTAAGAACAAGTAGCTCGACCGCCATCCGAAAGCTTCTGTTAGGTAACCGCCTAATACTGGTGCCATTAATGGTGAGAAAATCACACACATGCTAATTAAGCTGTTTGCTCTGTGTAGATCAGAGCCTTCAAAGCAATCGCGAGTCAGAGTGCGTGACATCGCACCGCCGCAGCCAATACCTAAGCCTTGGATAAAGCTACCAATCAAGAACCATTCAAATTGATGTGCAAATAATGCTACCAGTGTACCCGCGATGTAGATAAGCAGCCCGACGATGATGATCGGTTTGCGTCCCAAGCGGTCCGATAGTGTGCCATACGCAAATTGCGACAAGCCATATGGGATTAGATAACAAGCCATCACAGCTTGAAGTGATGACGCAGATACCAAAAACTCGCCCGCCATATGACCGATTGAAGGCACGTACATTGTCTGGGTCATTTGACCCACGGCAGTCAATATAGCGATTAAAAAGGTAAGTTTCGCTAATGGAAACGAAGCAGACATTTGCGTATCTCTCCAAAAAATTTAAGACGTAAAAACCCTTAGCGCTCTTTTACAGAGTGCCAACTGACTTCTTGTGTTGCGGGGGTATTTGCGCGAGATAATAGTGCTTGCTTGTATAATTAGCAATCGAAAACTGTGAAGTCGAGCAAGATAAAAATCTATGATTTCAATTAGAAAAACTAATCCGATTTTGTTTTCAAAAAGAGGTGCATTTCTTTGTCTATTTACGTTAAATCTTTTGCTTTTCGTGAATAGTATGAGCCTTATAGGTAACTGGTTTTAATGGTTAAAGTGCAAAAATAAAGCGTCTGCTCGGTTGATCTGAGTTCAAGATGAAACGAGTGAATAAAAGGTAGAGGAAGGCATCAGAAAGAAAAGGGAGCCGAAGCTCCCTTAGAAATGATTATGTCTATTCGCGCTCAGATGCGTATGCGTAAAGCATTTCTAGTGCGATGGTTGCTCCCGCTAGTGCGGTAACATCACTGTGGTCGTATGGAGGCGATACTTCGACAACATCCATACCCACGATATTCATGCCGGCTAAACCACGAATAATTTTCAGCGCTTTGTCTGAGTTCAAGCCACCACAAACTGGTGTACCAGTTCCCGGTGCGAAGGCCGGGTCTAAGCAGTCGATGTCAAAAGTGACATATACTGGCTTGTCTGCGACGGTGCGACGAATTTCTTCTAGGATCTCGTTCACCGACATGTCATTCGCTTGCATCGCATTAATCACATTGAAGCCGTGATCTTGCTGTTTGTACTCCGTACGAATGCCGATTTGTATTGAGTTCTTTGCTGAGATCAAACCTTCTTTCGGCGCATGGTAGAACATCGTACCGTGGTCGTATGAACTGCCATTTGCATAGGTGTCCGTATGAGCATCAAAGTGAATCAACGCCATTTGGCCATGATGCTTCGCATAGGCACGTAGGATAGGTAGCGTGATGAAGTGGTCACCGCCCAATCCCAACATGGTTTTACCACTTTTTAGAATTTCACTGGTTGCCGCTTCAAGGCGGTAAGTAAAATCTTCCGCATCACCGCAATCGAACACGAGATCACCTGCGTCGATCACTTTCAGTTTATCCAATACGTTGAAGCTCCACGGGAACTTCTTACCTTCCCATGCCAAGTTGACTGAGGCACGGCGAATTGCATCTGGACCCATACGCGCACCTGGACGACCAGATGTTGCCATGTCCAGAGGGACTCCCAACACCACAACGTCTGCGTCTGCCGATACCGGGTTACGAATGTACGGCAGACGTAAAAACGACATAGAGTTGGAGTAAAGCGAATAATCAGTTTTAGTAAACAAATCATTCATATCAGAAGTCCTCTAAATAGGTGTATCCTGCTAGACCTTGTTCTAGTTCTGCTAGGATTTGTGTTTGTTCATTGGCTTCAACTCGCTGTGAAACCAATTGTTTATAATTGTCACGAATCGCATCCACGTCGATATGAACGTAGCGCATCATGTCTTCTACACTATCACCTTCGTTGATGTAACTGATCTCAAATTGACCGTGTTCATCAACATTGACTACAGCACTGTGGGTATCACCAAATAGGTTGTGCATGTCACCAAGGATTTCTTGGTATGCGCCTACTAGAAAAAAGCCCATTAGGTACGGTTTGTCTTTGCTCCAAGCTGGTACAGGTAGCGTGCTCTCGATGCCTTGACCATCAACGTAGTGATCGATCGCGCCATCAGAGTCACATGTGATGTCCAACATCACTGCACGACGCTCTTCCGCCTCGCCCAGACCAGAAAGTGGCAGAACAGGGAACACCTGATCAATACCCCAAGCATCTGGTAGAGATTGGAAGAGAGAGAAGTTCACGAAGAACTTATCCGCAAGACGTTCGCTCAACTCGTCCAGAATCGGACGGTGGAAGCGATTCTTAGTGCTCATCTTGCGGCTTAATTCGAAGTAAATGCGCAGTGACAATTGTTCTGCCCACGCACGTTGCTCCAAGTTAAGCACGCCTGTAGCAAATTGAGAGTGCACTTCTGCCAAATCACTTTGGGTATCATTGTAAATCTCAATTAACGCACGAGCGTCTGTACCATCTTGTAAGTTTTCCCAGTTTCGCCACATGTTTTGTAGCAAAAGCGGAGCGTCATCATCAAGCTCATGTACTTCTTCCGGTAGGTACGATTCGGTACCAATTACGTTAGAAATCAATACAGCGTGGTGCGCTGTTAGCGAGCGACCCGATTCCGAAATGATCACTGGCATTGGTTGTTCGTATTGCAGACACACATCGCCCACTGTGTTGACGATATTACGTGCGTATTCTGCAAGTCCGTAGTTCATCGAATTCGATGATTGGCTGCGTGTGCCGTCATAATCCACTGCCAAGCCGCCGCCCACATCGAAGTACTCGATGTTTGCACCGAGTGCGCGTAGTTCGCAGTAGAAACGTGCAGACTCGTTCACACCATTGCGTACATCACGGATGTTTGCCATCTGTGAACCAAGGTGGAAGTGAACCAGTTGCATCGCGTCTAGGTTGCCTTCGCGTTTAAGACGTTCAATAACGCTAAGCACTTGCGATGCTGATAAACCAAACTTCGATTTTTCACCGCCACTTGCTTGCCATTTCCCTGCGCCTTGAGAGGCGAGGCGAATGCGTAAACCAAGGCGCGGTTTTACGCCCAAACTTTTCGCTTCTTCTAGTACCAGATCCAGCTCAGAAAGCTTCTCTAGTACGATGAATACTTTGTGACCCAGCTTTTCACCGATCAGTGCAAGACGCACATACTCACGGTCTTTGTAGCCATTACACACGATTACGGAGCTACCTTGTTGAGCCAATGCAAGTACCGCCAACAATTCTGGCTTGCTACCCGCTTCAAGACCAAGCTGCTTGGTTTCTAGTTGAGCTTGGCTCGCTAGAATTTCATCCACCACTTCACGTTGTTGGTTTACTTTAATTGGGTACACCAACAAGTATTTGTTTGGATATTGGTATTCTTCAATTGCTTGGTTGAATGCGTGGCAAATACCATGCACACGTTGGTGCACGATTTGCGGGAAGCGTACTAATACAGGCAGATTTAACTGCTTCGCTTCTAGCTCATTTACAATAGCGCTGAAAGGGATTTGATGTGCACGATCACTACGTGGTGATACATATACTTCGCCTTGGTCATCAATGCCGTAGAAACCTTGGCTCCAGTAGTGAACGTTGTAGTCCGCGCGGATGCGGTCTAATTTAGTTGCTTTTTCCAACTCGATTCTCACAAAAATGTACTTAACTCCTTAATTAATTAGAAGGAAAAGTACAAAAAAGCAAATCATGAGGTATTTACCTCATACCCTGACACGAACTCCGTGTGCGCGCATTAACGGATAAAAGGGCCCTTGAGTCTAATGATTAAAATCTATCATCTCGATTATGATTTGTTGTCGTCGCTACGTGTGAATATTTGTTTACCGAAGCGTCCATTCTGCTGTTATAGTTGGTCTGACCAGTAAGGATTCGGTCATGAAGCATCTCACTAAAATAAGGACATATTTTGCAGCTGCACAGAATTCAGGGGTACATTCAGACCATGTATCTCGCCGAATATCCCGATAGATTATTGTTGCTTGATGGTGCCAGTCGAGCAGACATTCCTCATCTTAAAGACTTTATTGAACATCAACTCCATCGTCCTTTTTCTGATCTAAAGTTGGTTGTTGTGACCCACATGCATCCAGACCATGCTGGTGGTGCGCACAAACTACGTGACTTAACAGGATGCAAGCTATTGGCCGCAAAGCGAGAGAACCAGTGGTATAGCGGTGTAGACGGTTGGCTAATGCATTTGACCGATTTGATGTTAGCACGCTGGATGGCGAATCGGATGCGTAAACCAAAGCAAAACCTGTGGTATTCCCGCAAGCTAAAGCCAGATATTGAACTTATTGATGGAGAGTTTATTCCTGGATTTGATGATTGGCAGGTGCTAGAAACACTAGGGCATACCGACCGAGATCTGTCGGTTTATCATTCTGAACAAGATGTACTGTATGTGGCGGATTTAATGGTGCAGGTGAAACAGCATCTGATTGCGCCGTTTCCCATATTTCATCCGAATCAATATCGGCAATCATTAAAGCGTGTGTTTGAGATGAATCCGCAATGTTTGCTTTTGGCACATGGGGGAGAGGTGACTTTGGATGAAAAAGCGTATCAGCACATTTTGAATACAGCGCCGACTAAGCCAATGACGCACTGGCGAGTGACAAAAGTTAAAGCGAAGGGATTGTTGTTTGCGTTATTTCGTAGGAAGTAGGCTAAGATAAAGCCAGACGAGTGATGCTCAACAAAAACGTTCGATCACTCATCTGAAGCTACGGGGTTAAGATGCCAATAAGTGAGATTGGCTAGGATCAACCAGCACTTTGTCTGCCATACCCTGACGACCTAACAACATCATGTAAGTCATTTTTTCACGGTTAGTCAACGTAATGTCGATTGACCATTGTTGGTCGCCCATACGCAGCATCGTTGTGATCACGCAGCGGTGCTCAAAAGTACCGTTAGAAGATTTAACCTTACGGTTTGCTTTTAGTTTCGCTGTGCAGCGAACCACTTGTTCTAAATGGTATACATCTGGGTGCAAATCGAATGCAACATAAGACTGACCATCTTTTTCAAAGCAATCAATATTGTCTACATGTAATGAAGAGGTTTGAGCGCCTGTATCAATACGCGCTTCAAGGTGAGTAATCCCTAACTCTGGCAAGCAAATAGCTTCGGCATTCCCAATGATCATTTTCTGATTCATAGTGTCATCCTAGCGACGAGTAACAAGAGAGCCGGTTTTTGGCTCTCTTGTGCGTTAAACAAAAATCAACCTTTACCGCGAGTACGGTTTGAATTTGGCTTAGCGTTTTTCTCGATAAAATCGAAGATCATACCTGCAATGTTTTTACCCGTTGCTAGTTCGATGCCTTCTAGACCAGGGGAAGAGTTCACTTCCATTACCACTGGGCCATTTTTAGATTGAAGGATATCCACACCACAAAGGTTCAAGCCCATCACTTTCGCTGCATTTACAGCGGTCGCACGCTCTTCTTTGCTCAAACGCACGAGTTGTGCAGAGCCACCACGGTGAAGGTTAGAACGGAACTCGCCTTCTTTTGCTTGGCGCTTCATTGCGGCAATCACCTTATTTCCGACAACAAAACAACGGATGTCCGCGCCTTTTGCTTCTTCGATAAATTCTTGCACCATGATGTTAGCTTTCAAACCCATGAAAGCTTCAATCACGCTTTCTGCCGCTTTATTTGTTTCAGCAAGTACAACACCAATGCCTTGAGTGCCTTCTAGCAATTTAATTACTAGAGGTGCGCCACCAACGTTTTTGATCACGTCCTGAATGTTGTCAGGATGGTGAGCAAAGCCAGTGCGTGGCAAACCGATGCCTTTACGTGATAGCAGTTGCAATGAGCGCAACTTGTCACGAGAGCGGCTGATCGCGACAGATTCGTTGACACAAAATGTACCCATCATTTCAAACTGACGTACAACAGCAGTGCCGTAAAACGTAATAGATGCCCCAATACGTGGAATAACAGCATCGTATTGCGGTAATTCTTCACCCTTGTAGCGGATCTTAGGGTTGTTGCTCGTAATGTCCATATAACAGTGAAGCGTGTCGATCACATCGATTTGATGCCCACGTTCTTCACCCGCCTGTTTTAGGCGCATGGTTGAATATAAATTCTCATTACGAGAGAGAATAGCAATACGCATGGCAATTCCTTAGTAAGTCAGTACCAAATTAAAATATAAGTATAGAGCATAGAATGCAGTAGGCAGGTGATCATGTTATGACATAACCTACTTACTTCAACGATTTAGAATTGTGGTTGAACAACCACGTCGTCAGAGGTGCGCACCTTAGGGCGTTTTTTTGTGAGATGAAAACGAAAAAGCATCGTCGACACGACAAAAATATTTTATCGAACGCTCACGCCTTGCGGTATGAGACTGTCAAGGGTGAGATAAATAAAATTGAGCAAAAATTTCATCGCTTTGTCACGAATTATCGCTTAAAAAAGCGGCCAATTTGACCGCTGTTTTTAGCTGTTTTGATAGTGACTTAAAAAAAGTTCCGCCGTTTGGGTAGCTAACAGCCTAGATTCTTCATTCGACAAAGAGGGGCGAATTCCCATTAACTGCGGCCAGAATGCACTGCCTTTAAGTAAGTTGTGCAATTGAGTGCTTGCTATATGTACATCATCAATTTGCAAAGCGCCACTGTTCGATTTCTCCGTAAGCCAGCGGTACAGGGCGGTTTCCTGTTTCGACATTTGTTCTGCTTGTTCTTTGAGATCTTCTGGCTTAAATAAGAAGTGCCCAAATGCCACTTTTGCCAGCTCAATATAGTTTGGTTCCGTCACCACAATGATCTCGCTGTAGAGTAATTCAATCAATTGATCTTTGAGTGGCAGAGTGGCCAAGCGTTTAATATCGCTTTCCATCATTGACGAACGCCAAAGCTCAGTCAGCAACTCCGTCACGATCGCTTCCTTAGAAGGGAAGTGATTATAGACCGTGCGCTTAGAGACTTGTGCGATTGAAGAGAGCTTATCCATGCTGGTGTTTTGCACTCCAAACTCTTGGAACGCTTGCCTTGCCGCGCACAAGATGGCTTCTCTTTTGGTTTCGCTACGACTTTTTCTTTTTACATTCATAAGCTTGCTAAGTTAAGAAGATCATTTCTTGATCTATTTTACACTAAGTAGTTTACTTTTGATAATTAGAATGTAAACTGCACCGTGTAGTTTACTTTTGTTCGGGTTAACTTTTTATGAAAAAAACTTTGCTAGCCACAGTAGGAGCGTTCGCGATGGGTACATCAATGATTTCTTGTTCTAATGTTGATACTGAAAAAGCGCCAACATACCCGGACAAATTTGCAAATACAGAGTTGGAATACAAAAGCGGTTTGGGCGACATGTTCGAAATCATGAAAGCGTATTTTACGACTGAGCGCCTTAACCCAACACCAACGATTGAAATTCCAGTGCATGCGATCACAGCGCGGCAACTGTTAGAAGAGCAAGATGACGTCATCTATCGTCTGGGTCACTCAAGCGTATTAATGAAGCTCGATGGAAAACTGGTGATGACCGACCCTGTATTCAGTGATCGCGCGTCTCCTGTACAATGGGCAGGGCCAAAACGCTTTCACCAAACCCCCATCACGATAGAAGATTTGCCAACTATCGATGTGGTGGTGATCAGTCATGACCATTACGATCACCTAGATAAAGCTTCTATTAAAGTGCTAGGCGACAAGGTGGGCACTTTCTTGGTGCCGTTAAAAGTTGGCCAATTACTGGTGAATTGGGGTGTACCCAAAGAGAAAGTGATCGAACTAGACTGGTGGGAGTCACACTCTGTTGACGGCATTGAATATACACTAACTCCGACTCAGCATTTCTCTGGTCGAGGTTTGACAGACCGCGATACGACGCTGTGGGGCAGTTGGGTTATCAATGCACAACAACACAAAGTGTTCTTCAGTGGTGACTCTGGTTACTTCAATGGCTTTAAAGAGATTGGCGAAAAGTACGGTCCGTTTGACTTCACCATGATTGAAACAGGTGCGTACAATGAACTCTGGTCAGACATTCACATGTTCCCAGAGCAAAGCGTTCAAGCACACATCGATGTGCAGGGCAAAGTGATGATGCCGATCCATAACAGCACGTTTGATTTATCAATGCACGATTGGAATGAGCCAATGCAACGCGCGTTAGACATCAGTGAAGAGCGCGGTGTAACGTTGGTGAGCCTTGAGATTGGTCAACGCTTGGCGATTGCGGAGCCTCAGCCTGCTAAGGCATGGTGGCAATAATTGCTGAGCTAAACAGCCAAACACCAGAATAGTTAAGTCACTTATCAGTAGTTACTATTAGTAGTTACGTGGTCAGGGATAAGGATAAAGGTGCGATGAAAGCAAAGTGGACGTTGTTACTTACATTAAGCATTCTGCCTACCTTTGCACTAGCAGGGGTAGAGCAAGATATCTCGACGTTGATAAAACGAGTTGAGCAATCCTCTTGCACCTTTATCCGCAACGGCAAGGCGTACACTAATCAAGAAGCGGCAGAACACATGCGCAATAAATGGGATTACGCCAAAGATGACGTTGATTCCGTGGATGTGTTTATAAAAGAAGTTGCGTCGAAAAGTTGGTTGTCTGGCAAACCATATTGGGTGGATTGCCAAGAGGAACGCATTACCAGCGAAGAGTGGCTAACATCATTGATGCGCACCACCGATCACATCCAATAACACTTCTTTGATGGTCTGATAGCGCAGAGGTAGAGCACGACTGCGCTTACGAACCAGAAATAGCTCTTCACATACAGTGTTTTTCAGTTGAGCAATGTATAACGTGTCTTTTAGTGGAAAATTGTCGACCGCACTTTGAGGCAGCACGGTGAAGCCAAGTCCTTTGCTGACAGGTAGCAAAATTTGGCTCAATTGATTTACGTAGCCGGATAATGGTAAATCGCTCATCTTAATTTCTTGGAGCTGTGGCTCTTCACATTGGTCAAAAAAAAGTGTCATGTAATGCTCGGCATCAGGGTGGCTAATGACACCACAGTCATGCAAGAGTTTTGGCGTTATCTGCTTATTTTGATATTGCTTTGGCAGAACCAAGCACAACCTCTCTTTACCAATTCGCTCACTGTGAAACAGACCTTTATTGGGAACATCAGTCACGATACCAATATCAATGTGCCCTTGCGTTATGGCGTTGAGAATAGATTGATTTGGCGCGGCTTCTAAATGTAACGATAAGCTCGGGTGCTGTTTTTGCTTCTCCAAAATGGGCCCATACAACATTAACGCCATTGCACCAGAACAAGCCAGTTTACAATGGCCTGAAAACGCATCATCAAAACTGAGCTCTTCGAGCAGCTTCTTTTCTCTATCTTCTAACTCGAGCGCATATGCGTAGACAATCCTGCCTTGCTCGGTTAATTCGAAGCTTTTGTTTTCGCGCTTGATCAAGGCATGCTGACAACTTTGCTCTAATTTTTTGATGTGTTGGCTGACGCCAGGCTGAGTCATAAAAAGTTTTTCTGCCGTTTGCGTAAAATGACCGACTTCAATCAATGTCTTAAATGTATGTAACCAAACAGGATTAAGCATAGTGTGTGATTTTCTGAGAGCTTTGTTGGGAGACGTAAAGAAAATGATAGCACGGTGTTTTATGAAAACAGAGAAGACTTAAACGATAAAGATGAATCGCTATCAATACATTACAGACAAAATAAAACCCCGCCTGGTTTCCCAGACGGGGCTTATTCTTTTTCGCAGCAATCCAGCTACTAAAAGGTGCTCCCTGCATCTATCCTTGATTGTGGCTAAGTCCTTTAACCGAGTTCCTTGTTCATCGCCTTCCTAGCGGTGTCCATTCTTGCCTATCATCCTGACGGGCGAACTCTATCCTAGAGCTTAACTACATCCTTGCTGACAACTCATCCTAAGCTATCAAATCTTCATCCTGAAGATACCCAATCCTTTAGGCTTTTTTCCTGTTCCCGCCAACATCCTGTCGACAAATTGAGTATTGATGTTTTGCTGATTTGACTCAATTAACTTTTCTAAATTATTTTTACTTATTATTTTAAGTGAATTTAAATATTGTTTTTAAATCATATGTTTAATGTTTTTTCTGGCATTGCTCTTAGAGGCGATTAATCTATTTGCTTACAACTCTTGTAAGAGATCTCGCACAAGTTTGGTGGTGAATGTATTAATGTGCGCTTTTTGTTCCGAGTTCTGTGGATTGAACTGGATCACAATGCGTTAAAAGGGAGACGATAAAGATGAAAGTGAATTGATCTTGAGTAGAGATTTGTTTGAAAAGAAATAAAAAATCTTGCGGTTTTTATAAACAGTGTGGTAAATCTGAAATGCCCACCTTGTTAATCCTTATTAAGATTCAATGACAGTATAAGTAGGGAACTTGATTGCCATTTTTCTGTCATATCTGGTGAGTAAGTTAACCGTGTCAGATAGATAATATGCCGTTTGCCAGTAAAAATAGGCTGCAAGAAATCGGTAATTATTATTATGTTGTGAAATTGGTCACGGTTAAATGATTGATTCCCTTATAGATTGAAGGGGATACGACCTTAGACAATAAGCTCCATGAGGAGCGTTACTTATATAAGATGAGGGACTTTACTATGAAAAAGACTAGAAGAGCTCAGCTACATCGTGTGCGTATTCAATACTGGAAAGACACGAAAGACGCCCCAGCTAAAAAATCATAGTTAATTATACCTAAAGGCACGAGCTGGCTGTGGAACGCAGTTTCCCGTTGATTGCCAGCTCAAAAACGCCACAATCACTCCGCGCAACTTCCCAAGCACCCTATTTTTAATATCGCATTCTTCCAAAAATAAAAAAGCCAGTCTTAAGACCAGCTTTCTCTACCATTTACTGAGCTCTGCGTATTACAGGTTGCCCTTTAGTTACAGGTAGTTGGCGTCAACTAGTTCGCCCGCTTGCGCGCTTTTCACTTCTGGGCGTGCTTCTAACCATTTGATAACTTGCGCTTTCTGTTCTTCAGTCGCACTGCCGTAACGGTCAGTAGAACATAGGAAGCCTTCAAACAGTTCTAGACCACCGCCACCGAAGCAAAGACCAAGCTCGTCAATGTAGTCGATAAAGTCATCAACGAATGCATCGTAACGGTCGAAGTCGTTAATGTCTGTTTCACAGCTGATCTC